>NZ_LS999521.1:2118369-2420993 GCF_900520355.1 Acinetobacter calcoaceticus
GCCCTAAGCGGGTTAAAATAATTTGGGAAACAGGTTCGCCAGTACTCCAACTTGCACCATAATCAAAAGTCAGAATCTGCTTAATGAAAATCCAGAGCTGGACGTAATACGGTTGATCGACACCTAGCTGTTTACGAATGTTTTCGATCTGCTCAGGATTGGACATCTTGCCTGCTAAAATATAGGCTGGATCTCCACCGACCCAGTTAAAAAGAATAAAAATAAGTAAGACTACCCCCAACATGGTTGGAATCATCTGCCATAAACGCCGAATAACATATGCCAGCATAGTGATAATTCCTTATTTAACCCGTTGTCCGGTAATTTCATTAAAGAATGCTTTATTGTCAGGCTCACGACCAAGAAAATCTTTCACTAACTCAGCTGCTGGTTTTTGGCTACCCTGCGATAAAATCGTTTGACGGTAACGTTGCCCTACTTGCGGATTATTGAGGTTATCGCCATACGCAGAAAGCATATCTAAAGCTAAAACCTCAGACCACATATAGCCGTAATAACCTGCTTGATACCCCCCCATCAAATGCCCAAACTGCCCTGGAAACTCTGTTGTTGGTACATAACCTAACGCTGTAGCAGCTTCCATTTTTTGCCAATTTTCTAAAGGCTTTACTTTTAATGCATCAGCAGTATGTAATGACATATCGTACTGTGCATAAAGAGTTTGACGCGCATAACGCAAACCACGTCCATAATTATGTACTGCTTTTAAACGAGCAATGAGTTCGTCATCAACACGTGGACATGCCGGGTCACAATAATCAGCCACTTTAGATAAAGTCTCTTTACGGCGTGCCCACTCTTCATACATTTGAGACGGCGCTTCTACAAAATCACGCTCTACGGATGTTCCCGACTGACTGGCATAACGTGTATTTGATAATATGCCATGTAAAGCATGGCCAAATTCATGAACAAAAGTTTCTAGCTCATCACTGTTTAAACCTTTACGGTTAAAATTGGTGACTAATGCTGAAACGGGTAATCGATTGGTTAAAGTGCTACCACCGTATACACCCCAAACTGCGGCATGGCCATATTTCCCCTCACGAGGGAATTTATCCATATATAAGCCACCCAAAAGCTTTCCTGTCTTTTTATCAACTACATCGTAATATTCAACTTCGTTCTGCCATGCTTTAACTTTGACAGGTTTAAAATCAATACCGTAAAGCTCAGAAGAAATAGCAAACAACCATTTTTGTGCAGCTAAAGTCGGAAAATAATCACGAAGCTTTTCCTGATCAATCTGATATTTACTCTTACGAAGTTTTTCACTCCAGTAAGCTTCACTCCAACGTGTTATCTCGGTTTTATCTAAAGGCGTTTTTAAAGTTTGCGCTTTAAATGCTCGGAGTTCTTCGACTTCTTTACGTTCAAGGGGTGCTACTTTTTTTTGTACGTCTGCCAAAAACTGGTTTACAGCATCAGGGGTTTTAGCCATACGATCTTTTAAAACCCAATCCGCATAACTTGCTTTTCCAAACAATTGTGCCAACTCATAACGCAAATCTATTGCCTGCTTGAGTAGTTTTAAATTTTGCTCAGTACCACGGCGTGTAAAAGCAATCTGATATCTTTTTCGGGCATCATCATTATCTGCCAACTCCATAAATGGCCGATATTCTGGATATTCAAAACCAACCAAATAATTTCCTTTCGCATTCTTTTTCAAACCTGAAATATAACTTTCTGGTAAACCCTTCATCTCTTCAGGAGTAAACTCAAGTTTTTCAGGGTTATCACGAACGTTACGGGCATATTCTTGTTCTAATTTAGTCAATTCATCCAGAATAGCTTTCATTCTTGCGCGTTTTGTAGGTTCAAGTTGAACACCTGTATCTTCAAATTGGCTCAAGATATCTTGACGATATTTTTTATCAACTGGGTCAGTTGCTTGTGTATTTTTAATTAAGTTATATAGTTTGGGATTTTGAAATATATCGGTGTGAAACTGATTAATTTTGATTTCACAATCTTCCGCCGCTTTACGCAATTTTGCATCTGGGTCTACGTTGCTATATAAGCTTATCGGACCTGAAAAATCTTCAAAATGAGCAAAAATTTTATCCCATTTTGCCAAAATAGGTGCCGCTGCTGCGTTGGCATCAACAGGTGTTTTCTCAAAGTCTGTAATCTGTTGCTGAATTTTTTTTAAATTAGAATCACACCATGTTGGAAGCTGTTTTGCTTTAAGTAATGGCAATGTAGCACGAGTTATTTCAGCTGAAGCATAGTGGTTTATACCTATAGCTAACATACATAGCGTTGTCATTTTTAGTGTTTTATTCTTCATCATATCTCCAGATTTTTCATTTAATGATTAGATTTAGTATTTGTATCAATATCAATGTACATCCACTCAGCATGTAAAATTGGATGCTTCTTATATCCAATAATTTGTGGCTGGGCCAACATATTTCGGTAGCGGGCATAGGACATCTGCACAGGCATATAGACTTCTAACAAACGCGTCATTTTTCGATAAAGTGCATCCCGTTCAGGGCCAGCTTTCATTTGTTGAGTTTGGCGATACAACTGGTCAAACTCTGGAATCGGACCACAAGACCAGTTCGTCATATGTGTATTTGGACCATAAAAATTCTGCATAAAATTATCACCATCAGGATAATCCGCAATCCATGCAGAAGCACCAAACATACCTTCACATTGTTTTTGTGCACGAATTAGATCTGCAAACAGCATGGGTTTAAACACCATTCGAATATTCAAACTATCAAAGTTTTTTTTCCAAAGTTCAGCACTTTGCTGACCAATACTGTCACTGCGCGCCATATATTCAATGACGAGGGGCTTCCCGTTTGGTTGTGTGCGCCAACCTGATGCATCTTTTTTATAGTGATATCGATCTAATAGTAAATTTGCTGCTTTCACCGAATACGGCGTACTGGTTCTATACTGAGGGTCATATCCCACGACACCGGGTGGTACTGGAAAATGTAGACGCTCGGCATCATCATTTCTTACTAATTTAATTTCTTGATCTAGTGAGCGAGACATTGCAATTGCACGGCGTAATGCAATTTTTTCCTTACCCATTCCTCCAACGACCGGATTTTTAAGGTTCCAATAAATATAGCTAATTTCAGGATCAACAATACGAGATAAATGAACACCTTCTTTGGCAAGCTCAGGTCTTAATTTACCGTCTTTAATCGCCTTCGCGACCAATTGCCCTTCAAGCTGAAATATATCAATTTCACCACGCTGAAATGCCAGCCATCGTGATTGATTTTCTTCCATAACCTGAATATCAATTGTACCAATTTGAGGCATTTTTTTGCCTTTCAGGCGCTTCACAATTGCCTCATCCTCAGGGCTACTGGCTGCAAAGTTCCAAGTGAAACCACGAAAATCTGGATTAGATTTTAAAACAATACGCGAAGCAGGCACCCATTTACTGAGTACATAAGGTCCTGTACCTACAGGATGTCCCATGACAAAACCAGCTTTGTCTTTATACTTTTCGATGACTTCACGCGCCACAGCACCTGTCGGGTCATGTGCCAGTAATAAAGGAAAGTTATAGTCAGGCTGAACTAAACGAATAACTAAAGTGTATCTATCCGGTGTTTGTAAACCACTTACCTTTTGGTCATAGTTAAATTTTCCGGTTTTATTGGCTGCTTTTATTAGTGCATCCATACCTTCAATTTTGTTCTCTAACAACCAGCTGTTGGGAGAACGTAAATTCGGATCCAACAACCGTTTAAAAGAGTACGCATAATCATTGGCCGTTAACTCTCTAGGCTTCCCTTTAAAAACAGGGTCTGGCGTAAAATAAATGCCTTTTTTAATGTGAATGGTATAAGTCAGGCCGTCTGCACTCACTTCGGGCATCATGGTTGCAACTTGTGGGACGAGTTTGGCTGGCCTTGCTAAATAATCATAGGTATATAAAGTTTCAAATATTGAAGTGGTTACATGCGCCGAATATAAATCATGTGAGTACGCTGGATCGAAACCTGTTTCAGCTGTCGGGAATACATAACGTAAAACTTTATTTGGATCGGCGGGGCTTTTCGCAAAAATACTTGTAGATCCCGTTAATGCCATGCTGGCAAATAACAAACCGACACCACAATGCTTGAGCTGTTTTATTAAATTTTCAGTCATATTTATCTTTATCTAAAATTATTTTTTAACAGGGGTAATATCAAGATATTGCCAGTTTGTATTCATCATTGGGTGGGGTTTAAATCCCTGAACTTGCGGCTGTACCAACCAGTTACGAAGTCGAGTTACATGAATAATCCACGGATTGTCAGCTTCAATCTGGCGGTTAAGCTTTTCATAATATGGTAGACGTTGTTGGGGTGGCAAATGAGTGACTTGTTTATAAAGAGCGTCATAAGTTTTAGACTGGTAACAAGCATGGTTTCCTTGCCCCGCGTTTGGACCATAAAGTAATTGTGCAAAATTGTCTCCTTCAGGATAGTCAGCAATCCATGCTCCACTCCAAATCATATATTTACATTGAGTTGCAGCTTTTAAATTATCCGCAAAATTACTCACCTTGAAGTCAGCGCGAATACCAATAGCATCCAGATTTTTTTTCCAGAGTTCGGAATGAATAACCGATGCTGAGCTATTTTCATTATTAATTTTTAAAACCAAAGGTTTCCCGTTTGGTAAGTTCCGGTAGCCATCAGCCCCTTTTTTATAACCATAATGATCAAGTAGTTTATTGGCTAATAGCGGATTGTATCCTACGCTACTCCTGTACTTCGGATTATATCCATTTACACCTTCAGGTATAAACATCTCTGCTCTAACAGCTTGACCTTTGTAAGCCTGTCTTATACTTTCTTTTTGATCATATGCCAAAGTAATTGCTCGACGAAGCGCGATCTTTTCTGGGCTAAAACCACCAATCACCGGATCACGCATGTTCATCATCGTATAGGTAATTTCAGGTTCTTTATTAGGGAAATGCTTAATTCCTTTTTTTTGAAAAGATGCTTTAAGTTGTCCCTTATCTAAAGCTTGAGGAACTGCATTCGCAGTAAGTCTATCAAAATCCAATTGACCAGACTGAAAAGCTAACCATCGTGACTGTTGCTCTTCAATAATACTGACTACAACTTTACCAATTTGCGGCATTTTCTTACCGCTCATTTCTTTAACAAGCTGATTATCCCACGGCATTCCTGTTGACTTAAAGTTCCACACGAACCCCCGATAATCAGGATTGGCAACCAGCTCGACCTTACTTCTTGGTACATATTTACTTAACATGTAAGGCCCTGTCCCTACCGGATGCATACCAATACGGTCGCCATAATAATCAACAACCTCTTTGGCAACTCCACCAAAAGATATATAGGCAAGAATATAAGGAAAATTAAAGTCTTGCCGAGTTAAAGTAAGTTGTAGAGTATATCGATCAAGCGCTTTCACTCCTGCAATGGGTACAGCATAATCAAATTTTCCAGTTTTCTTTGCCTTAGCTACAACCGCATCGGCACCTAACAATTTCCCATCAATGAATGAAACAGAAGGTGCCCTATTTTCAGGATCTAAAATGCGTTTAATTGCATAAACATAATCTTCTGCCACAAGCTCGCGACGTTTACCTTTAAAAGCAGGGTCATTGGTGAAATAAATACCTGGCTTAATTTTAAATGTATAAACTTTACCGTCTTGTTCAACCTTAGGCAGACTTTCAGCCGTATAAGGAACTAACTGCACAGGACGAGCTAAATAATCATATTTAAGTAAAGGCTCGAAAATGGCTTCTGCAATACTGCCACTATAAAAATTGGTGGTTTTAACCATGTCAAAACCATCATCAGGTGCTTCATATGCAACATGTAATATTTTGTTTGGTTGTGCAGGCGTTTGGGCGAAAGCACAAGAAACTGATGTAATAGCCAGACTTAAAATGGCGAGCTTAAAAATTTTTAATTTCAAGTTCCTACCTACTTAATTAATATTTTAAAGATATTATCCTTTTGAGTAACATCTAAATCCGCATAAGAAAAGTTCTTTCTCAACGGACTACTTTCTTCTTTGTAAATTATTAAATGTTTTATTCAATCTTTTATTTGATCAAATGGAAAAATCTAACAATAAAATTAGAAAGCTGTAACTATCTAATATAAAGCGAATTTCATGCCATATTTTATGATCAAGAATAACCTATATAAAAATATTTAAAATTTACATCTTTATTAGGCACTTAAAGCTGATTGGAATATATAAACAAAAGTAAGTTTTTGCCAAATATTATATTTATATAACTTATCCATTATTAACCTATAATGCACAATTAAAAGTCATAATTGTTTCATTTTAGCTCAAAATTTTTTTATAGTTTAAATAGAAAATCTCCACATATACAGCTGATTTATCTATAAAAAGTAAAACTCAAAAGAAATGTTACATTATACAATTACATTTTAAAAAGTTCTAAAAAGATACAAAAGTAAAAAATAAATACATGAACAATCCAATAATGATTATTTTTTATACAAATAATTTTGGAACTTTTAGCCAACATAGAAAAACTTACCAAATGGAAAACTTTTTAAACAAAGATAAAACTCTAAATCCTCATCACAACCATAATAAAATCAATATTTATCAACATTTTGCATAAGCTAAAAAAAGAAAAATATATAGTTGGCACTTGCTTTGCTTAAACACTTTTCAGCAATATCGCTAACTACAACAAAAAGGGATCAAATCCACGATGAAAAAAAAATACAATGTTCGATCTCAGGTAACCCCCAAGATTGGCAAAACAATTCTTAAATTAAGCACCCTTAGTTTAAGCATGATGTGTCTTACCCTGGCACAAGCAGCAGAAACAGAACAATCAAGCAATGATGATAAACCTGTCAAAGTTGTAAAAGTTGCTGTGACAGGTTCTTCAATTAAGGGGGTTGCAGCTCAAAGTGCTTCACCCATTACTGTTGTAAAAGTTGATGAAATCTTAAAACAAGGGGTAACCACAACTGAAGAGGCTTTAGCAAAAATTAGTGCAAACCAATCGAACTTTGTGACTGCAAGTAATGTTGGTGCAAGTAGGACGGCAGGTTCAGCAGCGAACCTTAGAGCCTTAGGTGCCAATAAAACACTTATTTTACTGAATGGTCGTCGGTTGGCTGCAAATGCATATGATAGCGGCGTCACAAACTTAAATATTATTCCACTCGCAATGTTAGACCGCATTGAGGTTTTACGTGATGGTGCTTCTTCCATTTATGGAACAGATGCAATTGGTGGGGTAATTAACTTTATTACTAAAAAACAGTTTACGGGCCTTAATCTAACCGCAGGTTATCAAAAACCAGAAGAAAAAGGCGGAGAACAGCAAGATTACAGCATCTTTGGCGGCTTCGGTGATTTAGATGAAAATGACTATAACGTTTTTGGTGTTGTCGACTATCGAAAAGGCGATGATGTTATGGCCAAAGACCGTAAAGTCAGTCGGCGTGGAGGGATATTACCCGAATTAGGTATAGAAAAAGCCAGTAGTGGCTCATTTCCCGCCAATGTTCCGGGCTTGAGTAACCCATATGCATCTACAGGTTGCGGTGATAATCCACTTGTTAAGACGAGTAAGGATGGAAAAACTTGTCTATATAACAGCCAAGCTGTGATTGGAATTGTTCCAAAGACAGAAGATATTTCAGCAATGGGCCGAGCTACTTTTAAACTGAACGATAACTTTAATGCGATTGCAGAATATTTATATGCAAGAAGTGAAGTCACTACTTCCGTTGCGCCAGATGTATTTTTTGATTTAACACTTGACCCTAGCAGTAAATATTATCCAGGAAATGGCATAACCCCCGCTCTTGCTGGCGCTACTGGAACTATCCCTCTATATCTACGTTCACAGTCTGGTAATCGTGTAAGTAATAGTATTAACCAGTCACATAGATTATTTGCCGGTATTGAAGGTGAAACTCATGGTTGGGATATTAATTCAGGCGTTACCTATGCGCATAGCAGTGCATCTGATGCTGTCGTAAGCGGCTATTTAAATTTTGACAAAACACAAGAAGCTTTAAACAATGGCACATTAAACCCGTTCGGGCCGCAAAACCCTGAAGATGCCAATGTATGGAATCAGTTAGGTGTTGAAGGTAAATACTTAAAAGCTAACCTAGATACAACTACTGTCGATTTCACTGCAAGTCGACCTATATTTAAATTACCAGCTGGAGACGTTGGTTTTGCAATTGGAGCAAGCTATCGTTATGAAGATTGGACTTCAAAAGTCGTTACTGATGTTGCCCGAGTCGCGCCTAGTGCAGGCATCGATCCGGATGAGCCAGTAAATACTGGCGATCGTAATATTAAATCGGTATTTACCGAATTTCACATTCCTCTTCATAAAACTTTAGAAGCTCAAATTGCTGCTCGTTATGATGACTACAATGATTTTGGTGATACGTTTAATCCAAAATTTGCACTTCGTTGGGAACCTATTAAACAGTTAATGTTCCGTACAACTTATAGTACTGGCTTCAGAGCTCCAACACTTTGGGAAGTGAATGGACCAAATTCAGTAACCAATACTGGTGGATACTATTATGATCCCGTACTCTGCCCAGGGGATGTCTTAAAACCAGGTGGTGTAAGAGAACGTGATTGTAATATGCAATTTGATAGACAAAATGGAGGTAATAAAACTCTAGATCCGGAAGAATCAAAGTCTTTTACTGCAGGCTTAGTATTTGAACCAATTAAAAATTTAGCTTTCACTCTTGATTACTTCAATATCGAAGTAGACAAGCAAATTGCTACACTTTCAGAAACTGCTATTTTTGACGATCCAGTGAAATATGCAGACAAATTTGTACGTAATCCGGATGGCTCATTAGATTATATTATTACAACACAACAAAATTTAGGTGGAATTAAAACCTCAGGTTTTGATGTCGGCTTAAGTTGGGTTTCTCCAATGACTGCTACAGGTCGATTCGGTTTCAACATTGATGGTACATATATAACAGACTACAAATATCAAGCCGAACCAGATGGGGACTGGAAAAGTGTTGCCGGCACTTATAGTGGTCTAGACTACCAAGCTATTATTCTTCGCTGGAAACATACTGCAAACCTAAATTGGAATTATGAAAACTGGGCTTTAAACCTCCAACAAAACTTCTCTCGCGGTTATCAAGATCAAAATTCAAGTTCTTCTGTTAAAGCAGGCTATCGAAATCACAAAGTGAGCGACTATACAACCTATAATATTTCAGGTACTTACAAAGGCTTTAAAAATCTAGAAGTCACCGCAGGTATTAAAAATATGTTTGATGAAGCTCCTCCTGCTTCAAATGTCGGTGACAACTTCCAAATGGGATATGACCCACGTTATGCAGATCCTTTAGGACGTACGTACTTTGTCCGAGGTACCTATAAGTTCTAAATGGTTGTTCTGCAAATATAACTCTCAAAAGTTAGTTTGCAGAACAAATACCCATTCTTAGCCAAACAGTCATTTATAAAATTGTTTGTCTACAGTTTCAGGAGTAACTATGGGCATGACTTTTACAGACATAGAAAATAAATCTGCAAAGCGCCTTATTGGTATTGCTGCAGTACTTTTTCTGCATCTTCTTGTTGCCTATATTCTGATGTCAGGTTTAGCAAACAATATTCAAAAACCAGCAGAAAAACCTGTGGAATTACAAATTATTCAGGATATTAAGCCTCCGCCTCCTCCAAAACCAGAGGAGCCCAAGCCTAAGGAAAAACCGCCTGAGCCACCTAAAATGGTAGAAAAGGTAGCCAAAGTACCTGAGCCAGTGAAACAGGTTGAAAAAGTGACACCTGTACAAAAAACGACTCCAGTCGCTCAACCCACTAAAGTTGCTACCCCAGCTCCTGCTGCACCTAGTACCCCGTCGCCAAGCCCCGTTGCCGCACCGGCTCCAGTGGCAGCTGCCCCTGCTCCTAAACCAGCTGGCGTAACTCGCGGTGTTTCGGAAGGTTCTGCTGGTTGTGAGAAACCTGAATATCCACGTGAAGCAGAAATGAGTGGTGAACAAGGTACAGTGCGCATTCGAGTTTTAGTTGATACCAATGGCAAGGTTATAGAAGCGAAGGTAAAGAAATCGAGCGGTAGTAGGATTCTTGATAAGGCGGCAACGAAAGCCTACAGCTTATGTACGTTCAAACCAGCAATGAAAGATGGCGTGCCTCAGCAAGACTGGTATGAACTTGAATATCCATTTGTAATTGAATAAATAATTGAATTAGCAAGAAATTAAAAATATTGGAGATAATATGATGAAAAAATCAACTCAACCGTTAGTACGTTTCGCTTCTGCAAGTCTAATCGCAGCTTGCTCTTTACTTCCATTAAGCTCGGTTTTTGCAGAAGAGACTAATACTCCAGTTGCAACAGCAACCACTGAGTCAACTTCAAATGCGACAACTCCGACTCCACCACCGAAACCAGCCACTAGCGAAACTGTTAAAAATCCTTATGGCCTAGAAGCGCTTTGGCGTGAGGGAGATTTAGTCGCTAAATCCACTTTATTTATATTAGTGCTGATGTCGATTGGCACGTGGTACATCATTGTCTCGAAATTTTTACAGCAAGCAAAAGTAAAACGCCAAGGTAAAGAAGCAGAGAAAAGTTTTTGGGAAGCAACTTCACTAGATAATGCAGCCGACAATTTAGAACAAAGTAGCGCCTATCGTTTTATTGCAGAAAAAGGCATTAACTCAACCAAATCACACGGCGGCTCTTTACTTGAGCGCATTGACTTTAATACATGGGTGAGCATATCAATTCAACGCGCAATTGAAAAAATACAAAATCACTTAGGTGGTGGTTTAGCCTTTTTGGCAACTGTGGGTTCAACCGCACCATTTGTTGGTCTTTTTGGTACGGTTTGGGGAATTTATCACGCATTAACAGCCATCGGAATTTCAGGTCAGGCATCTATTGATAAAGTTGCTGGCCCAGTCGGTGAAGCTCTCATTATGACAGCGATTGGCCTCGCAGTTGCAGTGCCTGCTGTACTTGGTTACAACTGGCTGACTCGCCGCAATAAAGCTGTGATGGAAAATGTTCGTTCGTTTGGTTCAGATTTACACGCGGTTTTATTAAGCGGAGAAATTAATACCAATAATTCAGTTAACCGCAACATTAAATAATCAGGAGCAAACATTATGGGTATGAGTGTTGGCTCTGAAGATGATGATGAAATGATTGGTGCGATTAATACAACACCTCTCGTTGATGTCATGTTGGTTTTACTTATTATTTTCCTTATTACGATTCCGGTAGTCACACATACGGTTCCGGTGAAACTACCAGAAGAAAAAAATACTCCGTATGCCACCACACCTGAAAATATTCAACTTTCAGTAAACAAGAAAGGAGATATTTTCTGGAATGAAAGCTATGTGCCTAATAAAGAAATATTGCTATCAAAGCTTCAAGTAGTTGCACAAAAAAGGCCTCAGCCAGAAGTTCATATTCGTGGAGATCAACTTACTCATTTTGAGGCAATAGATCAGGTCATTAGCACCACTAAACAAGCTGGTATTGGCAAAATTGCCTTTGTTACTACCCCTCCAGCCTCCCAGTGATTACTTTAAGGAGAATTTCATGGGTATGAATGTCGGTTCAAATAATGATGATGACGTGATGTTAGAAGTCAACATGACACCTCTTATTGATGTCATGCTGGTACTCATTATTATGTTTATTATTACCATACCTGCGCCAAACAACGCGATTAATATTAATTTGCCAAATGGCACACCACCACCAACAAATGAAAAGCCACCTGAAGTGATTGATGTGCGAATTGATGCTGCAGGCAAAGTATTTTGGAATAACCAACAGGTTTCTGACCGCACCGCACTAGAGACTTTATTTCAAGGTGTTGTTGCCAAAAAAGATCAAGACCAGATCAAACTCAAACCTGACCAAATGGCTGAATATAAAAACGTAGCAATGGTCATGGCTACAGCACAGCGTTTAGGTGTCACTAAAATTGGTATAGTGAGTAATAATTAAGTCATAAATTCGATTTATTCTTCCAAATAAAAAAGCCTCCGAAGAGGCTTTTTTTATACTAGGTTAAAATTAGTCACCTGTATAACCTTTTAACTTTAAACGAGCAGCGTGTAGTAACGGCTCAGTATAACCAGAAGGCTGTTCACAACCTTTGAAGATGAGGTCAGAAGCTGCTTGGAAAGCAATATTGGTTTCAAAGTTAGCTGCCATTGGCGTATACAATGAATCATTTGCGTTTTGCTCATCAACAATTTTTGCCATGCGTTTAAGCACTTCTTCAACTTGATCACGAGTCACAATACCGTGACGCAACCAGTTCGCAACGTGTTGAGAAGAAATACGTAATGTTGCACGATCTTCCATTAGGCCGACATTATTAATGTCTGGAACTTTTGAACAGCCTACGCCTAAATCAACCCAACGCACAACATAACCTAAAATACCTTGGCAGTTATTTTCAAGTTCGTTGTTAATCTCTTCTGCTGACCAATTTGTCTCAGGCGCAAACGGCGGAGTCAACAAGTCATCTAATGACAACATTTCTTCAGCTTTTAACTGATCTTGACGTGCCTTTACATTAACTTGATGATAATGCATTGCATGAAGCACTGCACCAGCTGGAGATGGAACCCAAGCACATGACGCACCCGCATTTGGATGTGCAGCCTTAGTTGCCAACATATCTTTCATACTATCCGGTTTTGGCCACATGCCTTTACCAATTTGTGCTTTACCTTGTAAACCACACTTCAAACCAATTGCAACGTTACGGTTTTCGTAAGCAGCGATCCATTTTTGTGTTTTTACAGCTTCTTTACGAACAACTGGTGCAGCTTCCATTGACGTATGAATTTCATCGCCTGTACGGTCCATGAAACCAGTATTAATGAAGATCGTACGGTCTTTTGCAGCAGCAATACAGTTTTTCAAGTTTACAGATGTACGACGTTCTTCATCCATAATACCGATTTTCAATGACTTCGCTGGTAATCCTAACGCTTGCTCAGCACGTTCAAATAACTCTACAGCAAACGCAACTTCTTCTGGACCATGCATTTTTGGTTTAACAATATACATAGAACCTTTACGTGAGTTCTTGTTTTCGTTTTCACTACGAATGTCCGCAACTGACAACAACGGTGTTACCAATGCATCCATAATTCCTTCGAAAATTTCTTCACCATCTACCAAAATAGCTGGGTTAGTCATTAAATGACCTACGTTACGAAGTAACATAAGTGAACGACCATGAAGTTTTGTTGTGCCACCAATTAAGTTTTTAATTTCGCGGTCTTTATTTAAATCACGAACAATCGTTTTACCATTCTTCTCGATAGATTCTTGAAGCGTACCCTTCATTAAACCTAACCAGTTACGGTAGCCTTCAACTTTTTCTTCAGCGTCTACTGCTGCAACAGAATCTTCTAAATCCTGAATGGTGGTTACAGCTGCTTCAAATGTTAAGTCTTTAACACCGGCTAAATCAGTTTGGCCAATTGGGCTAGAGGCATCAATTTCGATAATGACATGAAGGCCATTACTTAGAAGTACAACTTCTGTAGGATTCGCATCTTCACCGTTAAAGCCAACAAACTGAGCTTCATGAGCTAAACCTGTTTTTGAACCATCTTTCAAAGTTACTACAAGTTTATTTTGCTCAATTGCATATTTTGTCGCATCTGCATGTGAACCTTCTGCAAGTGGAAAAACTTCATTTAAGAAATTTTTAGCGAACTCAATAACTTTTGCACCACGTACAGGGTTATATCCTTTACCTTTTTCAGCTCCGCCTTCTTCAGAAATTACATCGAAGCCGTAAAGTGCATCATATAAAGAGCCCCAACGAGCATTTGCTGCATTTAAGCAATAACGAGCATTACGTACAGGTACAACTAATTGCGGCCCTGCTAATAATGCAATTTCTTCATCAACATTTTCAGTTGTAATTTGAAAGTCTTCAACTTCTGGCAATAAATAACCAATTTCAGTTAAGAACGCCTTATAAGCACCTAGTTCAAATTTGTTGTTACGGTGCCATTCATCAATTTTTGCTTGTAATTCATCACGCTTAGCCAATAATGCTTTATTTTTTGGGCTAAGATCGACAACAACTTGCTCAAAGTTCTTCCAGTAAGTTTCACTATCTAAACCAGAACCTGGTAAAGCTTCATTTTCGATAAAATCGTAAAGTTCTTTAGCAATCGCTAACTTGCCTTTTTGAATACGTGCAGTCATTGTCTTTCCTGAAGTTGCTACTTTTTATACCAAGAGAATCCTAGTATACCGATTTAAATTAAGCTGAATACTAATATCACATTCCTAAATAGTAAGCATTTTCCCTTGTAAAACTATTGACAAAGATAAATTTTTCTATATAGGGAATATTAAAATTCTAACTAGGATTCCCAACAATTTATTCAATATTTAAAGATACTGAAACTAGACTTTTTGTTAACAGACAAAAAATTCCACTATCTTATTTTTCTAAAGCGTATTTAGTTATATCAAACTTTGCAGCGTGAAAAAGCACTATTTAACGAAATTTATCTATTTTTGTTGTAAAAAAAGCGCCCTATATAGAGCGCTTTTCATATCTATTTTTTATGCATTTTTAGCTTCATCAATATGACGATGCTCAGAATGCAAATATTCATCCGATTGCATTTCTAACAAACGTGAGCGAGTACGCTCAATTTCAAATGCTAACTTTTCGCCTTGATAAATATCAATAATACTATCTTGAGAAGTTAAAAGTAATTTTACGCCCCGGTCATAAAACTCATCGACTAGATAAATAAAACGACGTGTACCTTCAGACAAGAAATCTGTTAAATGAGGAACATTACTCACCAAAACCGTATTATAGATATTTGCAATTTCAATAAAATCTGCTGGGCTACGTGGTTTAAAGCAGAGTTCAGAAAACTCACACCACAATACATCCTCTGTATGCCCTAACGTCTCAACAATACGATTATTGATTACAATAGGCTCTTGAGAATGAGCTTGTGTATGAGTTAATGCACTAAAACGTTCCGACATCCAGTTTTGGACTTCATTACTTAATGGTGATTTAAATAATTGAGCTTGTTTTAATACGCGTAAACGATAATCCACACCTGCATCTACATTTAAAACAGCGCAATTCTTTTTAACCATTTCAATTGTTGGTAAAAAGCGATCACGGTGAATACCGTTTTTATATAAACCATCTGGTGCAATATTTGATGTTGCAATTAATGTCACGCCACGAACAAATAATTTTTGAAATAAATCACTTAGAATCATTGCATCCGTTACATTTGACACAAAGAACTCATCAAAACAAATAACGACTGCATCTTTATAAATTTGGTCAGCCACGATTTCAAGTGGATTACGTTGGCCTGAAAGCTTATTTAACTCTTTATGAACATGTTGCATGAAATGATGAAAATGCATACGTGTTTTACGGCGAAACGGCACTGACTCATAAAATTGATCCATCAGCCAAGTTTTTCCACGACCTACTCCACCCCACATATAGACACCTTTAGGTGAAGTTTGGCGGCGAAAACGACGGAAAGCCTTTTTAGAGGCTTTATAACGGTTTAAAAGTTCTTTCCATACACGATCTAATTCTTGCACTGCCTGTGCTTGCGCATCATCTGCCATAAACTGGCCTGAAGCTAAAGCCTCAGCATAGCGTTCTGCTGGGGAAGAAGGTGAGAATGCGGTACTATGAGAAGATTTTAAATTTAACATATCGTTTTATTTCAATTTTAACTGATAGGAGTATAGCGAACATTTTGTTCAACCACATTAGCTTTTAGCATCAAGAATTACGACGATGATTCTTTGCCATATTGTCGAGGACTTTGTCCAAACCATCGTTTAAATGCATGATTAAATGCTGCTGGTTCAGAATAACCGAGCAATTCAGCAATAACTTCTATTGAGTATTCCCTATATTCCATAAGCTTTAATGCCTTATTCTTGATAATTTGTTCACGAATTTGCTTATAACTCGTATTTAACTGTTGCAATTGATGCCTTAATGTCCTTTCAGGCATTTTCAATGCAAAAGCAGTTTCCGCCATGCTCGGGATAATTCCTTGCTGTAATTCAAGATAATCTTGCACACATTGTATGATATGTGGAGTTTGGTGATCTTGTTGATTTAATCTTGTTATTTCTGTAATACATTTTGATTCATAAATACGATGTGTAATGATATCCGCTGAAGGGATTTTGATTTCAAGCACATCCTTGCTTAGGCTAAATGCTGCATATTTACCATTAAAGTGCACATCATCGCCGTAATATGCAAAATAGCGAGATAAAGTATCTGAGTTAGTTGGTTTTTCAAATGGAAGTTCTATACGCATAGTGGGCATTTGTAATCCCATCATCGTATAAATATCTTGAATAAATTTATAAGTTCCTGAAACTTCACATTGCGCCCGTAACTGTCCCACTTGCGTTTTCAAATCAACAGGCAAATAACTTAAAATTGTACGCTCATCAGTCTCATATAGACCTAAAGCACCAAATAAATGAGTAAGTCTTTGATATTTTATTCCTTTATTTAATGCAGTTTGAACATCATTACTTGTTACAAGCAACATAAGCAATGGGCCGTAACCTGCTAAAGCATAATGCTGTCCAATAAATAAGCCCTTTTCAGGCTCAACATTTTCACTAATAATTTGTTGAATATCCCATTCTAAGCGATCATGAATTGTGGAACTCGGATCTAAAGCATCAACCTTAATTCCTATACCAGCCAAACGTGAGTCGACATCAATGCCTGCATTGCGCATTCCTTGAATTAAATACATTAAACCAAGTATCGACCGTTTCATTCTTCTATCAATTTCCCTAGACTCAAATGTTTTACTATAAAGACGAAAGAAAATTAATTGCCGAATCTATCAATTTTCACGTCGTTACAATCATGTTTAAACTGATCAAAAAACGTTAGTCTTGCATGCAATCCTCTTTTCAGCTTATGCAGGGTTTCCAATGCTAAACGCAAAGCAAGATACTATTCAAAAAACTAAAATCGCTATTATTGGTGCTGGATTTGGTGGCCTAGCAATGGCAATCCGTTTACTGCAAAATCAACAGCAAGACTTTATTATTTTAGAAAAATCAAATGATGTTGGTGGAACTTGGAGAGAAAATCGCTATCCCGGTGCGGCATGTGATGTTCAATCTCATATGTACTCCCTCTCTTTTGCACCCAAAACTGACTGGTCAAAACGTTACGCTGAAGCACCAGAGATTTTTCAATATATTCAAGATATTACAAAAAAATATAAGATTAAAGATTACTGTAAGTTTAACCATGATGTAACTCATGTCCAATATGATGAAGCACGTCACGTGTGGACTCTAGATTTTAAAAATCAACCTTCGATCGAAGCTCAATTTGTAGTTTTTGCATCAGGCCCGTTGCACATTCCGCAAATTCCCCATATTCAAGGCATCGAAAAATTTAAAGGTAAAGTTTTCCATTCATCACAATGGGAACATGACTATAACTTAAATGGTAAATCAGTCGCATCGATTGGTACAGGTGGTAGTGCAATCCAATATATTCCAGAAATAGCTGGAGATGTTAAGCAGCTCTATGTATTTCAAAGAACGGCAGCGTGGGTAATACCACGAGATGAACGCAAATACTCAGGTTTGAGTAAAGCATTATTCAAATCTTCTAATATTTATCGCCAAATTCATCGTAGTCGTCTTTATTGGAGTAATGAGTCACGCGTTGTTCCAATTGTTCAACCTCAAATTATGAAATATGGCCAAAAGTTGGCAGAAGCTTTCCTCCGCTTCCAAGTGAAAGACAAAGAAGTGGCCAAGAAACTCACCCCGGACTTTGTGATGGGATGTAAACGTATTCTTATTTCAAATAAATACTACCCTACATTTAACCGTAAAAATGTTGAGCTAATAACGGATAGCATTCAAGAAATTAAAGTAAACAGTATTATTACTAAAGATGGTAAAGAACGGCCTATTGACTGTTTAATTTACGGCACAGGTTTTATTACTGACCCGCGTATTTACTTAAAACATTTCACTTGTATTGGACGCAATCAAATCGAGTTAAAACAAGCATGGAAAGATGGCGCAGCAAGTTATTATGGCATTATGACTAAGAACTTTCCCAACCTATTTCAATTAGTCGGCCCTAATACAGTTTTAGGTCATAATTCGGTTATTTTTATGATTGAATCTCAAGTAAATTACATTTTACAACTGATTCAACTTGTAGAAAAGTCTGGTCAAAAAGCAATTGAGATCAAACCAGAAGTTCAAGATGCTTTTAACGAGCGGGTTCAAACTCAGCTTCAGGGGACTGTATGGCAAGCTGGAGGTTGTAGTAGTTGGTATCAATCTGCCGATGGGAAAAACTTTTCACTCTGGCCAACTTATACATGGAAATATTGGTTAGAAACACGCAAAGTTAATCCTAAAGATTACTTACTCTTAAATAAAAGCTCACAGAGCTATGCAGCTTAAAATGTTCAAGACATAATAGGTGGGTTAAAAACAATCCACCTATTATTATATGCAATCTTTTTATCTCATCATTCAAATTTTTTTAGCACTTGCTTCCGGCTATTTTCTAGCACCTAAATTATCTCTAAATATCCGACAGTTTATTTTCAAAATACTGCCCTATTTTTCTTATATTCTATTAGCAAGTGTCGCTTTAGAGTTAACACTAGCACTTGACCAAATTGAGAACCCTTCTGCCATACTTCCACCGGCTATAATCATTGCACTTACCACATCTTTTGGTTCTTTTTTTACGTGTTTATTGGCTTATACAATTTTTGATAAAGAAAGTGTAAAAGGAAAAATCTCACTTCAACTTTTTGTAAATGCTTTAAAGAATATTGCAAAAGCCTTTCTTTCCTTAGGCATCGGGGTTTTATTAGGAGCTATTGTCACTCAATTCAACTCACATATTGCATTTAATAGTTGGTATTTATTATTACTGTTTATTTTCTTAATTGGCATTGAGCTTGCCTTTACTCACTTTAATCGTACGTGGTTAAGCTGGAAAATTTTAATTGTACCTTTAGCTGCTTTTATAGGTTCATGTATTGCCGGTTTCTTCAACTACTTTTTGCTTAACAAGCATTTTGCACTAAATGAAACGTTAGCATTAGCGCAAGGTTATGGCTGGTACTCAATGTCAGGCATTTTATTTACGCAGTTACACTCGGCAGAACTAGGTGGCATCGCGTTATTAACTGATTTATTTAGAGAAATTGTTGCTATATTTTTAATGTATACAATGGGATGGCGTTTCCCACGCTCTGCTATCTCCAGTGCTGGCGCAACTTCAATGGACGTTACATTAGCAATGGTGAAACAGTCATGCGGTACACATTATGTACCACATGCCATGATGAGCGGCTTATTATTAAGCCTACTCGCCCCGCTATTAATTAGCTTATTCCTAAATTTTTAAGCAATTGAAGTAAGAATAGACTTCAACATTGCTGTTGGATCTTCTGCTTTAGTAATCGGTCGACCAATGACCAAATGTGTAGAACCATCAAGCATAGCTTGCTTCGGAGTTACAATACGTTTTTGGTCGTCCGCATTTGTTCCTTCTGGACGAATACCTGGTGTCACCAAAGAGAAGTCTTGTCCAATCAACTCGCGGAGAATTTTAGCTTCTTGTGCAGAACAAACCACACCATCCAAGCCACTTTCTTTAGTGAGTTTAGCTAAGCGCTTTACGTGCTCTACCGGTTCAACATCCAAACCAATATCTTTTAAATCTTCAAGCCCCATTGAAGTCAACACTGTGACCGCAATTAACTGAGTTTGATAGTTACCTGCTTTTAAACGCTCTACACAAGTTTCCATCATTTTACGACCACCTGAAGCATGGACATTTACCATCCACACTCCTAAGTCAGCTGCTGCACAAACAGCCTGAGCAGTAGTATTTGGAATATCATGAAATTTGAGATCAAGAAAAACCTCAAAATTTTGTTCTTGAAGTTTTTTTACAACAGATGGACCCTCATGAGTAAAAAGCTCTTTACCCACTTTTACACGGCATAAAGTAGGATCAAGTTGTTCAACAATTTTTAAAGCGTCATATTGGCTTTTTGCATCTAACGCAACAATGATACTCAAGAGACTTTCTTCCATCACATAAAATCAGCATCATTATAATAGACAAGTCATCAAGTAATAAAGGAATGTATAAGGAAGGCTTTCAAATTTAGAAACAATAATGTCAAGAGGGCTAATTTTTAGAAAAATAAAAAGAAGAATACACTGATAAATTAAGGAAGATACTACTCTTTATCGTAAATAAAGAGTAGTGTTCGAATTATAACGGAGTAGAGTTTTTATCTTGAGGATAAACATCTAAAACAGTTTTTTCATGTCTTACATTTGCAGCGGCTTCTGCTGCTGCTAATTGAGCACTTTGAATTTGTTCTTTTCTCAAATGGTCAATATCTTTACGAAGACGTTTAATTTCCCAGCTTTGTTGAAACACTCTGAAAACCTGTACACCTAGCAAAAGACCAACCACCGTTCCAAGTACTAATGTGAGTAGCAATAATAAGCCTAATCGCATAGCTGGAACTTGGGTAAATAACAAATCAACAGAAAGCTCTGTTGGATTTTGCAATACAAGTGCTAAAGAATAACCAAATACAACAATAAGCAATGCAATTAAAATATAACGCATAGGCACACCCACTTATAAATTTTTATTTATTTCCCGGATTCGTTGACTGCATCACGCAGTGCTTTCCCAGGTTTAAAATGTGGAACAGCTTTAGCTGCCACTTCCACTGATCTTCCCGTTTTAGGATTGCGACCAACTCTTGGGTCACGGTGGTGTAAAGCAAAGCTACCAAAACCACGGATTTCAATTCGATTATCAGTTGATAGGGCTTCTATCATTTGATCAATCATAATTTTAACCGCCTCTTCCACTAAAGGTTCAGCTAAGTGGGGGTTTTTTAGCGCAATGCGTTCAATTAAATCAGACTTATTAAGAGCTTCAGTAGTCATCTACGACCTCGTTATTTATTGCTACTCTATGTCGTCTGATAATAACCTGTTTAAATACAAAACGGTAGCGCAGTATGTTGAATACTAGGCTACCGTTTACAGTAATTTGTATAAAAAGTACAATTCCGTTACATGAAACTGTACTTTGTTAACTTATTACTTCATTTGTGCTTTGATCAAATCACCAATAGTCTTAGGACCATTTTCTTGATTTGTTGTTACTGTACGTAAAGTAGCAACTGCTTCTTTCTCTTCAGCTTCGTCTTTCGCTTTAACAGACAAGTTGATAGAGCGAGATTTACGATCAACGTTGATGATTTTCGCTTCAACTTCTTGACCAACTTCTAAGAATTTAGTTGCATCTTCAACGCGGTCACGGTTGATTTCAGAAGCTTTAAGAGTAGCTTCTACTTCGTCAGCTAACTTAACAGTTGCGCCACGAGCATCAACTGCAGTTACAGTACCTTTAACTAAAGTACCACGTTCGTTAGCAGCTAAGAAATCATTGAACGGATCGCTGTTCAATTGCTTGATACCAAGGCTGATACGGTTACCTTCAGCGTCTACAGACAAGATAACAGCTTCAACAGTGTCACCTTTCTTGTAACGACGAATAGCTTCTTCGCCTTGCTCGTTCCAAGAAATATCAGACAAGTGTACTAAACCGTCGATACCGCCATTCAAGCCGATGAAGATACCAAAGTCAGTGATAGACTTGATAGTACCAGATACTTTTTCGCCTTTCTCATGAGCTTTAGCAAACTCTTCCCATGGGTTAGCACGAGTTTGTTTGATACCAAGGCTGATACGACGACGTTCTTCGTCAACTTCAAGAACCATAACATCAACTTCATCACCAATCTGAACAACTTTAGATGGGTGGATGTTTTTGTTAGTGTGGTCCATTTCAGAAACGTGAACTAAACCTTCAACGCCTTCAGCGATTTCAGCAAAACAACCGTAGTCAGTTAAGTTAGTTACACGAGCTTTAACGATAGAACCTTTAGGGTAACGGTTCATGATCGCTAACCATGGATCTTCACCTAATTGTTTAAGGCCTAAAGATACACGGTTACGCTCACGGTCAAATTTAAGTACTTTAACAGTAACTTCTTGACCAACTTCAACAACTTCTGAAGGATGCTTGATACGTTTCCAAGCCATATCTGTGATATGGAGAAGACCATCAATACCGCCAAGATCAACGAATGCGCCGTAATCAGTAAGGTTCTTGATAGTACCTGTAACTGTTTGACCTTCTTCAAGTTGAGCAAGTAATGCTTCACGGTCAGCAGAAGATTCAGCTTCCATAACAGCACGACGAGATACAACAACGTTATTACGTTTAGCATCAAGTTTGATTACTTTAAACTCTAACTCTTTACCTTCAAGGTGAGTAGTGTCACGGATAGGACGAGTGTCAACTAATGAACCTGGTAAGAATGCACGAACAGGACCGATGTCAACAGTGAAACCGCCTTTAACTTTACCAGAGATAACACCAGTAACGATTTCGCCATCTTCAAAGATTTTTTCAAGTTTAGTCCAAGTTTCAGCACGCTTAGCTTTTTCACGTGATAAAACTGTTTGACCCATACCGTTGTCAAGAGCTTCAACAACTACGTCAACAGTATCACCAACCTGAACTTCAAGTTCACGTTGTTCATTTAAAAATTCAGCACGGTCAACAATGCCTTCAGACTTTAGGCCAGTGTCAACAGTTACCCAGTCGCTATCGATGTTTACAACAACACCTTGGATGACTGCACCCTTTTCAACGTTGAGGTTTAATTCACTTTCTTCAAAGAGGGCTGCAAAAGATTCGGTCATGATATACCTGATAAATTCCGCGGTCTTGGATCAGACAAGGCCGGTTTAGTTAAGTATCGACATAGTCTTTATAGACTGATCAAGCTATGCGTCAACTGATAATTCTAATTGCTAAATGGTACGGCTATCGACATACTCAACCATCAACTTAAATACCTGATCGATCGTTAATTCCGAACTATCAATGATATAAGCGTCTTTGGCTGGCTTGAGTGGAGCAACTTCTCGCTCCATATCTCTTTTGTCACGCGCCTGTATATTAGCTAAAATGTCGTTTATTTTAGCATCTAGGCCCATGCCCTGCAACTGTTTTACTCTTCGCTCGGCACGCGACTCAGCAGAAGCCGTTAGATAAATTTTCGCATTTGCTTCTGGAAAAATAGCTGTTGCCATGTCACGACCATCTGCAACCAAACCAGGATTTTGTGCAAAAGCTCTTTGTCGCTCAAATAATGCCTGTCTAAGTTCTGGAATTGCTGCAACTTTCGATGCATATTCACCAATCCGTTCTGTACGAATTGTTTGGGATACATCCTCGCCATCTAGAAAAACTAAAATTCCTGTTGTGGATGTTTCAAATTTGATATCTAGTTGACGTGCATATTGAATGCATTCATCGAGCTGACTGTCTAATTTCTCTAATAAATCATGTTTATGTAATGACAATCCTAATAAACGATATAAGGCACCCGAATCGAGTAAATGATATTGATAATGTGCTGCAAGTTTTGCGGCCAATGTTCCTTTACCCGAACCACTCGGACCATCAATAGTAATAATTTGAACTGTCATTGAACTCTCACTAAGAAGCAATTGCTTTAGCTAATCTCGAAAAGCCTAGTGTAATGGCTAGTTTTAGCTGTGCAAGGATTAATTTACTTACCACTGGAGCTTTTGCTGTTAACTCGATGCGGTATGTAACTAAAGTTATATATGGCGTAATTTCAGAAAACTCGATTCGACCTAAATGATGTTTAATCAAAGGATTGTCTATTAATTTATATTCAATACTTTTATTTTCTTCAAGTAATGTAATTTCTTCTTTAAGTGGCTTGATTGGACCAAATCCCATACGACGAACAGAGCCTAAACCATCAGGTCTTTTAGAATCTGCCGAGTCTTTCACACGTACAACTTGTAAAGGTGCAAAAGCAGTATTGTAAGTTGCATGTTTAGAGAGCAAGTTAAATACATCACTAAGAGGAGCATTAAATTCTTTTTTTACAGTAATTACATTACGCATTGAATATTTCCTATTAAATAGAATCATGGCAGTAAAATCGCGTTAGTTTGCCATAAGCTCGTGTTACTTTTTAATCATTTAAGGACGTTTTCTGTTGTTTTTCTTGTTTCTTTTGCTCACGTCTTTGTTTAAAAAAATGACTGAGTTGTTGGGCACATTTTTCTTGTAAACAACCTTGTTGAAAGGTAAATCTGTGATTGTAATAACCATGTTGTAGTAACTGACGAGCACTTACTAATGAACCTGCTTTAGGTTCTGTTGTACCAAAAACCACATGTTTGATTCTTGCATGTACTAATGCGCCTACACACATTGTGCATGGCTCAAGAGTGACATATAAAGTTGCATCTTCAGGCAATCGATAATTGTCTAATGATAAGCATGCTGCGCGGATAGCTTGAATTTCTGCATGTGCTGTTGGATCTAACAAACTAATTGGAGCATTATAGCCAGATCCAATTACTCGATTTTGGCTCACCACAACCGCACCAACAGGGATTTCACCCTGCTGTGCGGCTAATTCAGCTTGCTCGTATGCAAGCTGCATCCAATATTCATCACTATATTCAGTCATGTATTTTAGATGATCACACCATGTTGTCTAAGCAAAGCATTCCAGCTATCTATTGAAGTCACTGGCGGGCAATCAGCTAATATACCTCTTAAGCTTAGGTCTTCACATGGTTTCCATTCTGGTGATAAATCTTTATCAACTAAGCGCGCACGAACGCCTTCTACAAAGTCTGGATGACGAATTTTCCACTCAGAAATTTGAGCTTCTAAGTCAAAGACTTCATCCCAAGAATGTATTTGTTTACCCCATTGCCACAGCAACCAAGTAATTGCCGCAGTACTAGGAGATCCTTTTTGCAAGTTCTCACTTGCTTGGCGAAGCCAATCACTGCTCGCATCACGCAAACTAACAATAGCTTGATAATCTTGTTCAAAATTAAAGCCACGGCAAACGCTATGAATCACATCAAGTGAGTTTTGCAATGGACCTGCCGCAACAGGACGATGCAAGCTATTTAAAGTATCATCAATTGCGCGAAAATCCCCTGCAGGATAATGAGCCCAATTAATATTTAAAACTTTTTGCAAAACATTATCACGCTGTGCTTCACAAATATGAGTTGCCCAACCGATGCTATATGCTCCAGCGGCTGTCATGATTGAACCAGTTAAACCAGTAAACAAACCTATTGGACCACGATCTGCTAGGAAACGGCTCGCCCCGACATCTGGATATAAACCAATATTAATCTCAGGCATTGCCAAACGAGAATATGGGGTTACTAGACGGAATGGTGCTGCCATAAACAAACCCAAACCACCACCCATAACATAGCCTTCACCCCAAACAACCACAGGTTTAGCATAATTATGTAATAGTAAGTCTAAAGCATATTCTTGCTGGAAAAACTTATTTGCAGTATCTACTTCTTGATTTATAACAAGTTGACGCAATTTCCTAACATCACCACCAGCACAAAAAGCTTTTGGTGTAGTTGAATCTAACCAAATTGCTTTAACGCTCTCATCATCACGAAAATCTTCAAATACACGTAATAATGCCGTTACGATTGACTCATCTAAAGCATGCAATGATTTAGGGCGATTCAATCGTACTATACGCCAGCCGTTTTTTGCTTCTTCAACCACCAAGTCCGGGTGATAGTTATTTACATTGGGAGAGTTCATCATGCGTCCAATTGCCAGTCTATGGGCTCAATGCCATGTTGTTTCAAATATTGATTTGTTTTTGAGAACACTTTACATCCAAAAAAACCTCCTCTGTTTGCGGCAAGAGGTGATGGATGTGCGGCGGTTAAAACCAAGTGTCTATCTCTATTTATACGTTGTCCTTTGCGCTGTGCATAAGCACCCCACAAAATAAATACCACATGTTCTCTTTGCTCATTCAAAACATCAATGACTTCATCAGTAAATGCTTCCCAACCTTGCTTTTGATGTGAAGTTGGCTGTCCAGCCTCAACAGTAAGCACGCTGTTCAGTAAAAGCACCCCTTGTTTAGCCCATTTCGTTAAATCACCATGACGAGGAGCTGGAATACCCAAATCTGTATGTAATTCATGAAAAATATTACGTAAAGATGGTGGTAATGCAATACCTTTTTGAACAGAGAAACTTAACCCATTCGCTTGGTTCGGTCCATGATATGGATCTTGTCCCAGAATAACGACCTTCACATCAGCCAATGGTGTCGTATTTAAAGCACTAAAGATTTGTTTACTCGGTGGATATATTATTTTTTGTGCTTGTTTCTCTTGAAATAAGAAATCGCGCAAATTATCCATTTGAGGGCTTAACAAAAAAGGTGCTAAAGATATTTTCCAGCTTTCTTCTAATTGAACTTTACTGAGTTTATCTTGCTGTTGCTCAGTTAATTGCATTAATGTCATCCTAGATCAATTTTCAATTCTACAAATAGAGTAATTCGATTTACACTTCGACTTGCAAATCAACTTGAGGATTATTAAACTTCATCCCTTTTTTCAAGTCTTCATACATTTGCGGATTTGCCCACTCTATCTGAATTTGTTCTGAGAAAACAATTCCATCAAGACTTAAAATCCCCATTTGTTCGTTTTGAATATCCTCAATAAAGCTTTGAGCATATCCAGTATCGGTCTCATGAACAATAACTGAATAAACCTCAACATCACCTTCCCCATTTTGAGTGTTTGTTGATTGCAAAACTTGCTGAGCTAGATAAAAGAAAATACGAGAGAACTGTTCAGCGGATGGCGAAACAGGTAAAGAAATCCAACGAGCACTAAAAGTCTGACAAGCATCAATATATTGAGAATCATCTTTTTCCCAAAAACAGATTGCATGATCAAAGCTATCAATAAGGTCTTTTATTACTCCTTTTAAAAGCCCAAAATCATAAACCATTTGTCCATGATCTAATTTCGAAGCTTTAAGCAATAATTCGACTTTGTAGCTATGTCCATGAATTGATCGCTTACAACGATCCGATGTACAGTTACGTACAATATGTGCATTTTCAAACTTAAATAATTTACGAATTAACATGTGCCAAATCGATCATTCCTTCTAGGAATATTATTATAAAGCAAAAGACAAAAACTTCGCACCACTTTTCAATTAGAAACAATTAGCGAAAAGTATGATAAGACTTGTGAAGAAATATTGAAGATAAACATATAGAAAATTTATATTTATTCTATTATTTCCATTTGAGAAATTCCTAAAAATGGCTTTCCAATAATATGACAAAAACAAATAAATTACAATTTTTCAACTAGTTAAATGGCGACATATTTCTAGAATAAACATAAGCCTGCTTATCATTACGCATAAGTGCACTTGTAAATTGTCTTTTTCTATTATTAAGAATGACCTCAATTTGTGCTTGAAAAAAACTCGACTTTACATCCAACAGGCTATTCACCTCAGTTCTCTTTTGAGTATCGACTGTTGAAAAAGCATTCAATTGCCATAACTCATCAACATTTTGAAAGAATTTTAAATTTTGTTGGCGCATTTGAAGTTCTTTTTCTACCGCCCCTACATCCAATTTTTGATCAATACTCGCTAAGACTAATGGTGAAGCGGTATTAATATTCACTTTTGTATTTTCAGGTAATGCAGAAATATACGGTGCGATTAAATCATATTTCTTACCGTCAAAACCTCTTACTAATTTCAACTCTTCGATACGATGAAATTTAGCATTTGAAGCTAAATAGCTAGGATCAAGGCCTTCATAATAACTGCTTTCAGCACCCATAGGTCCAGATGGTTCTTCATCTGGATCTTGCCAATCGATAACTGCTTGACTTAACTCTGCTGGCAAGCCTACACGTACAAGTAAGCGCTCAAACCAGCTTTTGGCAGCTTCATTTACTTTACCTTCATTGGTCGTTAAATTGTTTAAGTTAAATTTCCCTGATTCGTCTATTAAACGCCCTGACACAGTTCCATCTTCTATTGGAAAAGGTGGCATTGGCTGTGCCCATGTTTCTTTTAAATGATCAACGCCACCAGCATTGTTTGTATCTTGAATTAATAACTCAGAAAAAAAAGCTTCTGCACTTTTTGCATAGAGTAATGACTGATTTTGACGCATTAAATAACCAGTGTTTTCCATCGTATTGGTTTGATGCTTTGCAATAGAGGCAGCTAAAATTGTAGCCAATGCAACCATAATCAAAATTGTGAGTAATGCTACACCTTGCTGGCTCTTTTTATTGTGCAACATTATGCCCCTCCTTCTTTGGAGAGCGATAAATTCCCTTGGTTTAAGCTATAAATCCACTCATAACTTACACCAGCAACCGTGAGTTGTATTTTTATTCCTTTCGGCAGTTTTCTAAACTCTTCAGGCTTTGTGGGATCAAGATTAATTTCTGGCCACTTTGTTACTTCTTGCGGTGTTAACACCATCATTTGAAACTGTTCGACCTGATTCAACAAAGTGCTAGATAAGGGCTGCTCTCTATTTGAAGTATTTAAATTGCTATATTTAAGACGATAAAGTTTTTTTTGATCAGGATCATACTGATATTCAATACGCTCAAAAGGTGATAAACCTTGTTTTAAAGGATCAGTAACACCAGCCTTACTAAAATAGAGCACTTGATTATCAAGCTCTAAGGCTGGATGAAGCTTCCCGCCTTGATTTGCCGATAAAGGTATAATTTGTAATGTATCTCGCAAAACTTGTTGATACGCATCTTGTAATTCAAATAGCTGCACTTCATGTTGAGCATTACGATCACGGACTTTTAATAAATAATCAAAAATCTTCCAACCCAACAAAGATAAAACAGCAAAAATTGCAATTGCGACTAAAAGCTCAACTAAAGTAAATCCTGAGGCACGAGTTAATCGAGCACTGCTCGATCGTGTCGCAAGATGAGAAACTGTGTTTCGAGTGTGAGAGTCTTTAAAGCGACGCTTTGTCCGAGCGCAAGACGAAGAGCTGTGCTCGGAGTAACCCCTCATCATCTGCTCCGATCGTGCCGCAAGACGTGAAGCTGTGCTTTGAAAGCGAAAATATTTATTTTTTATCATTATTTTGCTTTCATTGGATAATTAAAAAACACCAAATGGGTAATACCATTTTGAACTTTCCCTTTATCAGAATCATATAAGCTAACTTGCAAGTCTACTTTCTGAACATTCGGGCTGACTGTGGACTCAGCAGATTTATCAATTTGCCAAGTTTCACCTTGAGAAGTAACCTGCTTACTTTGAGTGCCTTGAAGCCATTCCTGATTAATCTCCATTAAAGCAACTTCATTCATTGCTACAAACTGTGCTTTTGTTCTAAGAATTGCATTCGAGGTAGATTGGGTATATTGCATGGCCACTTTAGTTAACGCGACAGCAGCTACTGCAAAAATTGCTAAAGCTACCATTACCTCTAATAGAGTAAAGCCTTTAGATTTCATTTATTTTACCCAAATGATCAATTTGTATTTCTGAACCAATTGTTTTTTGTTCAAAGTAAAACTGTATTTTAACTGTTTTAGCTTCACCATTTCCAAACCAAATTAACTGGGGAGCCTGTCCACCAACTAAATCTGTATTCGTAGCTTTTGAATAGGTTTGAACATCTAGAGGTTGTACTGTAAACGATACATGTTTAGGCAATTGGCGCGTAGTAAATTCTGGGTATTTCTGCCAGCGGTTTTTTAAATCTTGGACCTGTAATTTACTCTGATCGTGGTATTCATACAGTTCATAGGAAAATGGGGAAACATCAGTCTCACTCAGAGTAGATAAAGCTAAAACACGAGATTGATCAAGTGATTCTTTACCAATTTTATGTACATCAAGCAAAAATAATTCTCTTGCTTGCATCGCTTTCTTTTGGTCAACCCCACCTATGTTGAGTACAACGAGAGAGGTCATAATCGTCATAATAACAATCACCACCATCACTTCAATGAGCGTAAAACCTTTTTGTGATTTAGGCGGTGATTGAGATTTCATATCGACCTATTAAGCATATTGTTCAACAGCTTGTTTAGGTAAGGCTAATGCCTGATCAATATAAGCCACTCTTAACGTGTCCCTTGAACCTAAATACCGTTGGTAAAAACTTGAGTTGAGAATAGCTGCTGCGCCATGAGTTAATGACCAAATAGATGCAAGATAATCTCGGGTTGTCATATTGCTTTGAATCGATTCTAAATAGTGATCTGTCATACGAATGATAATTCGTAATCGCTGTTTACGCACTTGATAGAGTTCATTAAAAAGGTGATGTACACCTTGAGCCGTAATCGAAAGTTTTTCTTCAATTTGATGAAATAAAACTGTCCGCTCAGGATGATGTAAATGATGCAACATAAAAAAGGCCAAGTGTTCCGGAAAGGCCTTTTCCGTATCTTGAATCATTTCGAGTAACATACGTTCATTACGAATAATCAATAGCATGTACAATTCATCTTTACTCTGAAAGTGTTTGTACAAAGTTCCTTTTGCTAAATCAAGCTCAGCAGCCAAGACATCAAGTGTCATTCCAGCTTCGCCATTTTCTAGCAATAATTGCTCCGCAACCTGAAATATTAATACTTCTCTTGCTCGGAACTGAGCCTGACGATCCATCTTCACGCAATTACTCTCTTATATAGTTTCTATAACTTAAATCGCTTTTAGCAAGTTCTCAAAATTTTGTGAGGTAATCATTGCAATTTCCTCAACCGATTTATCATATACATCACTGAGCGCTTTGGCTACATAAGGCACATATTTTGGTTCATTTGTTTTACCGCGATATGGAACAGGTGCTAAATAAGGACTATCTGTTTCAATTAAAAGTCGATCTAGCGGAACTTGTTTAGCTACATCACGCAAGTCTTGTGCATTTTTAAATGACACAATACCTGAAAAAGAAATGTAATAACCACAATCCAGCACAGCCTTAGCAGTTTCCCAATCTTCAGTAAAACAATGCAAAATTCCATGCGTGGAGTTTTCTGCACGAATAATATCTACCGTGTCATGCTTTGCTGAACGCGTATGAACTACAACTGGTTTTTTTACAATTTTCGAAGCTTGGATATGCCTTGCAAAACATGCCTTTTGCGCTTCAACAAAATCTGTACTGTGATAGTAGTCCAGTCCAGTTTCACCCAGAGCCCACACCTTTTCTGATTGAGCTAACTCAATCAAATGTTCGGTTGTTGCACGTGCCATCGTATCTACATCCTCACAAGGATGCACACCTACCGTATAACCAACGTCTTCATGTCTATTTGCAATTTCTGCTAATGCAATATGGTCATCAAGATCAACGGAAATTGCCATAAATTTAGACACTCCTTCTGCTCGCGCTGCAGCGAGCGCAAGATCCAGGTCACCGTTATAAGGCGTTAAATCTAACATCGTTAAATGGCAATGCGTATCAACAAACACTTTTCTATCCTATTTGACTACATGGTATAACTTGGACGATCTAGAGACATACTACCAGCCAAAACTCTTTCTGCCTCAGCTTTATAGTAAATTCCCTTATCTCCACTTAATTGAATAGCGAAACCCTGAGGTTTAAATCCACTTTGCTTATGTGATATCCAAATTACTTTACCAGTGAGAGGAATTTTTTGAGATTGCTCAGGCAAAGTAGCTAAAATAAAAATTTCTTGTCCCATTTTTACTTTTTGTTTTGATGGTACAAATAGGCCTCCACCTTGCACATATCCCATATAGCTTGCTTGCAAAGTAGCTCTATCAGGAACATTTACCTGAATAATACCCCCCATTTGCGGCTGCATAATTTTCCCCTTAAATGTTCATTAACGTTATAAACAATTGATCTATAATAAGTTGACTTTGTACATTTTGCTCAACAAGTTTTTTTGCTTGTTGTAGTTCACTATAAATATTAAATAAGCTTTCTAAATCGTAATATGGCCTTAATTGATCAAAATCTAAATCCGTATTTTTCTGTGGCTGATTTAGCTTGACACAAATTAAATCTCCCAACAAGTACTCAAAAAGTACGATAAAATCGCTAAAACTTAATTCTTTTTGCCATTTTCCTGAGAAAAATAAAGGCATATTTTTTTGAGCTACAATTTTTAACCAGTCATTTAAGAAAATCTGTCGCTTTGTAAACCAATCACTTTTTGCAATTTCTATTGCTTGTAAAGGCATATCATTAGATAGACCAAGTAATAAATCAGGTTGTACTTCTGCAAGTTCAGATAAATGCTCATTCAAATATGAAGTAGCTTGTTCATATGAAACGCGATCTAAAGCAAAATGCTGCAATCGGCTACGAATAGTGGCGGGTAATTTAAGGTAGTGATCAGCCAATAAAATTAAAACAACGCGTTCACCAGGTTCTTCTAAAGTTTTTAATAGCGCATTTGAGGATGCCAAGTTAAGAGCTTCAGCAGGCTCAATAAGAATAACGCGCCAGCCCTCGCCGGTTTGTTGCACGAAAGGCAGTAAATCTCGAATCTTTTCAATTTTTATTTTTGCATTCTGCTTTTTATTTTCTTCATCTGTTGTGATATGAACATAATTCGGATGAGTGTCTGATTTTAACCATTGGCAGCTACTACACTCACCACAAGCGCCATGAGGCTGCTTATTGAGGCAAAGTACCCACGCCAAAAAATGCTTAGCAAAAGCATGTTTCCCACAGCCTTGCTTGCCATAAAATAATAGGCCATGTCCAATATTGGGGAACCTTGTTGTTAAGGTATCCCATGTTGTTTTTTGCCAAGGATAAACCTTTGAAGTTACATTCGGATTCATTAAAAATTAACGCTTATTCAAAAGATTCGACAGGCATTTTATTTAAGCGATCAAGATCAGCTTGAGTGTCCACACCAGGAGGTAAATTTGCTTGAGCGACAGCAATCGCAATACGATGTCCATTTTCTAAAACACGTAATTGTTCAAGACTTTCTAACTTTTCAAGCTTACCCATATCCCAGGTCACATATTCTTGCAACAAGCTCACTCGATACGCATATAAACCTAAATGGCGAAATGCTTGGTTATGTAAACTTGGCTCAGCTTGCCCAGCCCCATCACGGTCGTACGGAATAGTTGCCCTGCTAAAATATAACGCTTCATTTTGCTTAGACATAACTACTTTTACAATGCTATCACGTTGAAATTCATCTAAGGTATGAATAGACTCGCACAATGTAGACATTGAACAATTTGGTTTATCGACCAAGAGTTTTGCAACTTGTTGAACAAGTTGAGCTGGCAATAAAGGTTCATCTCCTTGAACATTTACAATAATATCATCTGCTGCCCACCCCTTAATACGAGCAACTTCGCTTAATCGGTCTGTTCCTGACGGATGATTAGGACTCGTAAGCACAACGTCCACACCATCTGCACGGCAAATCTCAGCAATACGCTCATCATCTGTTGCCACACATAGATCATCAAAACCTTCGACTTTTTTTGCTTGATCCACCACACGTAAAATCATAGGACGGTCATGAATAAACAACAATGGTTTACCTGGCAAACGCGAACTTGAGAAGCGTGCTGGAATGACGATGTGTTTCATTTTTTCTTCCTAAGATAATTGGATATCAAGTTTTTGCAGTTGCTGTTTTAAAACCTGATAACACTCTATAGACAGGATAGCTTTAACAGGAACAACCCAAATAGGCTGTTTAAATCCCGGATGTTTTTCAAGCAACGGTAATAATTTAACTGCATCTTTTTCAGTTGTAATAAGTGGCAGTTCATCATTAAAATTTAAATCATTAATTGAGTAATTATGATGGTCACGAAACGCATGTTCTTGAAATTGTTTCAAGCCTAAATCTTTAAGTGTTTGATAAAAACGCTGTGGAAAGCCAATACCCACTACAGCATGATAACTATTTTGAGAATTGAAATTATGGTCGGCCATTGAAGAGGGATTAAGTAAATATGGCTGTGCTGCCTCGAGATGCATATTTAATTCTGTAGCAGGTTTATAAGCATGCTCAATTACTGTTCCTGTTTTTAAACGCTCAACTGGCTCCCTGAGATATCCTTCAGGTAATAGTTTTTTATTTCCTAAGCCACGATTTTGGTCGAGTACAATCCACTCAATTTGTCTTCCCAATGCCCAATGCTGTAAACCATCATCACTAATAATTAAATCTAGTGGTGTTGATGCAACCAAGAGCTCTATTGCAGTCTGCCTATTAGGTCCCACCGCCATTGGTACGCTCGTCGATTGAACAATTAATGCAGGTTCATCTCCAACCTGATTCGCTTGAGTACCAGAAGTAACCAACATAGGAAAAGGACCAGTACCACCATACCCCCGACTAATTACTCCAACTTTGACATTATGCTGTTGTAGGTAATTCACCAATTGTATTAATAATGGAGTTTTCCCACTCCCACCCACCGTAATATTGCCAATCACCATGACGGGTACAGGTGCTTTATAGACTGTCTTCAACCCAGTAGTATAAAAATTACGATTTAATAGAAACCCAGCACGATACAAACAAGATAATGGACGTAAAGCAATCAACCAACTCGATTGCTTATTCCATGCATTCTGGATCAGCTGGGCCAATGACATGCTTAGTTATCCTCAAAATTACGCTGATGTAATTGATAATAAGCTCCATGTTTTTCAAGAAGTTCTTGATGAGTACCTTGCTCAACAATTTCCCCTTGATCCATCACTACAATACGATCAGCATTTTCAATTGTTGACAAACGGTGCGCAATAACAATTGTTGTTCGATCTTGATCTTGCATCGCTTCATCAAATGCTTGCTGAATAAAATGCTCAGATTCATTATCGAGAGCACTTGTAGCTTCATCTAAAATTAGAATTGGAGCATTCTTTAAAATTGCTCGAGCAATTGCAATTCGCTGACGCTGACCACCTGATAGGTTTAGACCTTGTGCCCCTAAAATAGTGTCATAACCGTTTGGTAAATTCATAATGAAGTCATGTGCATATGCTGCTTTTGCCGCTGCATAGATTTTTTCATCTGATGCACCTTCCAACTGACCATATGCGATGTTTTCACGAACAGTACGGTTAAACAATATAACTTGTTGATTTACCATTGCAATTTGTGTGCGTAGACTAGAAAGCTCAATATCATTAATTGGTAAATCATCTAAATAAATTTGCCCACTCGATACTTCTTGAAAACGTACCAACATATTGACTAATGAACTTTTACCCGCCCCTGAACGGCCAACCAATGCTACAGTTTGGCCTGGACGAATATCTAAAGAAAAATCTTTAATAGCTGCTACGCCATCAGCATAATTTAATGTTACATGATCAAAACGGATTGCCCCATTTAACTTAGGTTTCAATTGACCGTTATTTTGCTCTTCAGGTAAATCTAGCAGTTCAAAAACAGAATGTGCTGCGGCCAAACCACGTTGTAACTTTTCATTAACATCAGTCAAGCTTTTAACTGGTTTTGCTAACAGACCAGCTGCTGTAAGGTAAGCCACAAACTCACCTGCACTTGTAGTGCCTAAAATCTGAGGTCGTAAAGCTAACCATACAATAAGAGCCATAGCACAAGCCATTACCACCTGAACAACCGGGCTATTCAGATTTTGTACAATTACCATTTTTAAACCGCGTTTTAAGTTCTCTTCTGATGACTTATAGAAACGTTTTTGTTCATATTCCTCACCAGCAAAACTTTTTACTACAGCATTACCATTAATACTTTCCTGGACGACGTGGTTCACATCACCCATAGTATCTTGTACCTGTAATGAAAGTTTACGCATTCGTTTCGAAGCTTTACGTACTAAGACCCCAATTACAGGTAAAAATACAAAAATACATAAAGTAAGACGCCAATTGGTATAAAACAGATAGCCTAATAATCCGAGAGTAATCATCCCATCCCTAACGATGGTTCTCAATGACTCAGAAGAAGCAGCCGTAAGCTGTTCAACGTTATACATAATTTTGGCAGTAATATGACCAGATGAATTATCTAAGTAATATTGTGCTGGGAGTTTTAAAAGTTTCGCATAAACTTCCTGACGAATACTAAAAACCAAACTGCGTGAAATCACCGCAGTATAGTAGCCGCCCATAAATAGGCCTAAGCCGCGAAAAAATACTAATAAAATAATTAATAACGGGAACCAATCCAAATCTGCTCTACTGTTGTTTTGGATTGCATCAATAATAAATTTAATCAATTTAGCAACGGAAACTTCTGTTGCTGAGTTAATACCGAACCCGATAAGTACTAATAAGGCCACGCCCCAATAAGGTTTTAAATAGGCTATGAGACGCGTATAAACCTTAAAATCTTGATTCACTCAGAAAAACCTCTAGAAGGAACTTTGGTACTAATATTGATGTTAACAAAACCGAGTTGTCCTGCCACATCCATAACGCGAATTACATCCTGATGAGACGCTTTTGCATCAGCAGCAATGATGAACATAAAATCACGGTGCTCTTGAGCAACTTGCTTAATTGCAGTACTCAGATCAGCAACCTCTTTAGACGAAAGTGCTTGACCATTCACAGCATAATGACCAGCAGAGTCTACCACGACTTCAATTTTATGATCGTACTGTTTTGGTGGAACACCTTGTGCATCTGGTAATGTTAAATTGATGCGACTTGGCTGATTAAATGTGGTCGACAGCAATAAAAAAACCAAAATGAACAACAAACAATCAATCATAGGCGTTAAATTGATATGAATGTCTTCAACCTGAGAACGTTTAAATTTCATCTGGCTTTCACTTCCTAACCAACACGGCGGTGTTCAGCTACAGACGTAGAACGCCTATAGAACAATGAGGCATGAAATAAGGTCGATTGCTGTTCTAATTCGGCAATATAATTTTGCACCACTCTTTGAAAATAGCGATAAGCAATTAAAGCAGGAATTGCAATTAACATTCCCACAGCTGTGGTAATTAATGCTTTAGAGATACCAGGGATCATTAAACTTGGACTACCAGCCGATCCAAAATCAATAACAAGAAATGACTCAATAATTCCCAATACAGTTCCAAGCAACCCGAGCAGCGGCGCTATAGCACTCAGAGTGCCCAAAAAATTAATATTTTTTTCCAAATAAGAAATTTCTTGAGAAGCTGCCACTTCCATTTGCGCACGAGCAAATTGCTCACCATGCTCGCGATGCTCAAAACCTGCTTTTAAAATATGTCCCAAGGCGCTACTTTGCGCTTCTACATTTTGTTCTAAACTTTCCACGACATCTTCAGCTCTTAAAGAGCCCTTACCGCTTAATGCTTCGGGTAGAACTTGTGAACGTCTTAACCGAACAAAACGTTCAATACTGATCGCAACAGTTAAAATCGAGCATAGAATTAAAGGCAGCATCAACCAACCACCCGCTCTCACAAGTTCCCACATATGTTCTTCCCCAAGAATATAAAATTAGAAATACATGACCCAACTGCAAATTATTCTGGCAAACAAATATTTAAAATGCCATCTAACTCATCCAAGGTATGATAATGAATAACCAGTTTACCCTTACCTTTTTGGTTATGATCAATTTTTACATTAGCGCCAAAACGCTCTGATAGTTTTTGTGTCAATTGCTCAATATCTGGTGCTACAGGCGCTTTTTCCTTCTCCTGCTTAGGCTCACTTCTATCACGCACCAATTGCTCTGTTTGACGAACTGACAATCCTTTCTCAATTACAATTTTAGCAACTTCTAATTGATCTTTACCTTTCAATGTCAAAATTGCTCGAGCATGGCCCATATCAAGCTGGCCTTGCTGCATAAAATCTTTAATGTCATCAGCTAAACTCAATAAACGCAATAAATTACTGACAGTAGTACGCGCTTTGCCTACTGTGTCAGCAATTTCCTGATGACTTAAACCAAATTCATCATGAAAGCGCTGTAGAGCCATTGCCTGATCAATCGGATTTAAATCTTGACGCTGAATGTTTTCAATTAACGCTAATGCAATTGCAACCTGATCATTTAAATCACGAATAATTGCAGGAATTTCAGTTAAACCCGCAAGTTGTGCTGCACGCCAACGACGTTCACCCGCAATGATTTCATATGGATGAGTTTCATCATCAACTGGACGGATGACAATAGGTTGCATCACCCCATGTTTTTCAATGGAAGACGCCAACTCTTGTAAATCATGCTCATGAATAAAACGACGTGGTTGATATTCACCACGTTTCAGTAAATTCACATCAACTTGCTTTAATTGTCCGTGGTCTAACGCCTGTGCTTCGAGTTGTAATTTTTCTTTTTGAATTGAACCAAGTAATGCATCTAAACCACGCCCTTTAGCCAATCCGCGTTTTTTGATGCTCATACTTTACTTCCTTTCTTCACTTTACTTCTCTTTAACATCTCAGCTGCAAGATTTAAGTATGCAACCGCACCTTTAGAACTTTTTTCAAAATAGATAACAGGTAAGCCATGTGCTGGCGCTTCTGCTAAACGCACGTTACGTGGAACCACAGTATCATAAAGTTTTTTGCCGAAATATTGCTCTAACTCTGCAGAAACATCACGTGTTAAAGCATTACGTGCATCGTACATCGTACGTAATACACCAATAATTTCTAAATCAGGATTGAGTGCCTTTTGAATGCGATCAATGGTCTGAGTTAAATCAGCTAGACCCTCTAGCGCATAATATTCACATTGCATTGGAATAATTACACTATCTACAGCTGCCAAAGCATTGACGGTAATCAAACTCAAGCTTGGAGCACAATCCACAATGATATAGTCAAATGAGTTTCTGATTTCATTCAAAGCATTCTTTAGAATGAATTCACGACCTTCTTGCTCTGCGATAGCGAGCTCTACACCTGAAAGCTCACGGTTAGAGCCTAGAACTTTATATCCAACTTCTGCTTTTTGAATGGCTGTTTCAATTGGAACTTCGCCAAGAAGAACATCTGTAATTGAATACAAAAGATCGTTCTTTTGAATACCAGACCCCATCGTAGCATTACCTTGTGAGTCCATATCTACAAGTAATACACGTTTCTTTAATACAGCTAGAGACGCTGCAAGATTTACTGCAGTCGTTGTTTTACCAACACCACCCTTTTGGTTTGCAATCGCAATAATTTGAGCCATGGTAACCTTAATACTTTTTATTTAGATACGTTGAAGTAAAAGTAAATGACGTTGTTCATCAAGTCTTGGTACGCGCAGTTCAATTACTTTACATGAAAAGTCCTGCTTGAGCTGCTCAATTTCCTCAACTGGCACTACACCTTTCATCGCTGCAATTATACTGCTCTGATGAAGGTATGGCTGAGCTGCATCCACAAAGTCCGTTAAAGAAGCAAAAGCTCGACTTGTTATGACATCAAACTGGCCAAGCTCATCAATTGTATCTTGATTCTCAACGCGTGTTTGTACTGCCACAACGTTGCTCAATTTAAGATCAGCAATAAATTGCTTCAAAAAACGAATTTTTTTACCATTAGAATCTAAAAGAACACATTGGCGTTGAGGCTGACAAAGCGCAATAATCATGCCAGGCATACCACCACCTGTACCAACATCAAGCAGTCTACCTTCAGGCAAATCTTTCAAAATACTTAGACTATCCAACAAATGCTTCACTAACATTTCTTTCGGATCACGAATTGCTGTCAGATTATATGCTTTATTCCAAAGTACCAAAGCATCTTGATACTTTAACAATAATACCAAAGCTTCATCGCTAAGCGATAAACCTAATTTTTGACTACCCTGTTGTAACTCTTGAAAAAACGGATGCATAAACAGATAACATCTAAGTGAAATTTAAAACAAAGTATACCCATTTATGCATCGTGGAACACTAGTTAACGATTAGGGATTACGCACTTAATCGTAGAAGCCTTCACGAATTTGCAAATCTAGCTCCATTAAACGCTCAGGCGTCCCCACATCTACCCATGCACCTTTAAGTTTTTCACCAGATATTTTTTGGTTCTGCATCGCTTGCTTCAACAGTGGGGCTAAAGGACGCTTACCAGATTCCAATCCATCAAAAAGCTTAGGATGAATAACAGACACGCCACTAAAAGTGAGGTTCTCACCCATCACATCTTGATCGAATGTAAAAATGCGTCCATCGAACAATGTAAAGTCGCCTTCAGGATGCTGTTTAGGATTATCAACCAACACAAGATGTGCTAAATCATCATTTAGCTTAATTTGACATAGAGCTTCAAAATCCATCGTGGTCCATACATCTCCATTCACCAGAATAAACGGATCTGTTCCAAGCAGTGGCAAAGCATTAATAATTCCACCAGCTGTTTCTAGACCTTCATCCTCTCGTGTCCAACGGATATCCACGCCAAATTGAGAACCATCCCCTAAGCTACTGATGAGCTTATCAGCCAACCATGCAGAATTGATGACTATTTCGGTCACACCAATTTTCTTAAGTTTTTCAATATGCCACACAATAAGCGGCTTACCGCCTACCTCAAGCAGAGGCTTTGGTGTATATAGCGTGAGTGGGCGCATACGATTACCCAAGCCAGCAGCAAGTATCATTGCCTTCATTATGCTGCTACCTCGTAGTTACCATATTTCTCGATAAACTTTGGCATGACTATGTTATTTATAAATAACATAAACTCATCAAGCTCAGCATAACCGCGGCTTTCTTCAAGTAAATACCACATTACACGTGGTAAATCCTTTAAATACCCTGATTTACCATCGCGTTCAAACAGACGCACAAAAATGCCCAGAATTTTAATATGGCGCTGAATAGCCATTAAATCTGCATCACGTTTGAACTGTTCAAAACTACGGTTCTGTTTGGCAGACTCAGGTAATAAGTCATAAAAGAATCTAAACCATTGGTAAACACGCTCTGCATTCCACTGAACATATGCATCGCGAGTAATCGAGATTAAGTCATAAGTATCAGCACCAATCACGGCATCCTGAAAATCAATCACACCAAGCTCTGGTTCATCTGCAATTTTCATCAAATTACGACTGTGAAAATCACGATGTACAATCACTTGCGGCTGAGCCAATGCAGTTCTTGCCAATAGATCGAAAGCATCATCAATCACCTGTTGCTGTTCCACACTCGGAGTAATCTGCAAAGATGGCAGCATCCAGTCAGTCAACAGCTTCATTTCAATTAACAATTTTTCATAGGAATATGCAGGAAACTGCTCCTGACCATTCACAGACTGCAAATGAATCAGCTGTTTAAAGCTTTGCTCATAATATTTATCGACTGTTTCCTCATTTAATAATGTCGACAACAGCACATCACCAAAATCTTCCAATAACAGAAAACCTTGAGCTAAATCTTTCGCGACGATCTGAGGGACGCGTACACCATGGCCTGCAAAAAATTCGTCAATGGTCACAAACGGAACACAGTCTTCTTTTTCTGGAGGGGCATCCATGAGCATATACGTTTTATTTTGTAACTGGATACGCGCATAACGGCGGAAGCTTGCATCACCTGCTAAAAAAGCGATCTTAAATTGATCATTTTCAAGAACAGATGTAAGCCATGTATATATCAATTGTTCACGTTGTGTATTCATTTGCAATAAAATCTAAAACAAGCTGAGATTTTTGAAGGGTTAAGTGTAGCCACTTATAAACTTTTTCTCTATGATGCGACAATAATTAATTGTGAATTAGCATACTTGGTTAATGAGACAATGAAGCATCAGTTTAAATTTAATCCTTTAGCGACAGCTATTTTTACGCTCTTATGTGGCTCCATACAATCAAGTTATGCTGAGTCAGCTGATGTTGTCTCCAATATAGACAATAATCAACTTAAAGCGAACATCAAAGAAGCCTACCCGGGTCAAGAGTTCTTTCAACAGTATTATGTTGATAAATCTGCACCTGAAGCACAGCTTCGTGATAATAAATATTTAAGCTCGGCATTTTGCCAGGGTACATGGGTTACACCGATTAACCCAGAGACCAAAGCCCTAGATGCAGATAAGACGACTTCGGTCGTTACGGCTAATTATGGACATTATAATCCTGCCGGTGACTCTGTTTTAGAAGGCGACGTCGTTATTGATCAGGAAGGGCGCACAGTTCGTGCCGATAAAGTTACGATTGATAAAACTCAAACCATTGCACATGCACAGGGCCGAGTACAATTAGCTCAAGGTGGATTGCTTTCACAAAGTGATGAAATTAATTACAACCTAAAAACCCAAACCGGTGATTTAGACAATAGTTTTTATATTTCTGAACAGCAACATGCCCATGGTCATGCAGGAAAAATCGAAAGAACTTCTCCAAATGTCATGGTGCTTAATGATGCAACGTACACGACCTGCCCACCTGGCCAAAAACCGGGTTGGAAAATTCAGGCTAATAAAATTGAGTTGAACCAGGAAACTGGACGTGGTGTAACTCGTGGAACAAAACTCTACGTTAAAGATGTTCCAGTTCTAGCAGTTCCCTATTTTAACTTCCCGATTGATGACCGTCGTACCACTGGTATTCTCAACCCACAGTTTGGTTTCTCAAACGATGGTGGTGTTGAGCTTTCTGTTCCAGTTTATTTAAACCTTGCGCCTAACTATGATCTCACCCTTACTCCGCGTTATCTAGCAGACCGTGGTGCAATGTTAAAGGGCGATTTTCGATATTTAACTGATGGCTTTGGTGCCGGTGAAATGTGGGGTGGTTTCTTACCATCAGACAAAGGCTACAATGATAAAGATCGTAAAGATTTCCATTTTTTACATAACTGGGAAATCAATGATCAATGGTCAACCAATCTAGAATACAACTATGCTTCAGATAAAGACTATTTCTCAGATTTAGATAGCAGCCCCAACTCTAAAACAGACCTAAACTTACGTAGAGCATGGGAACTCAACTATCAACACGGCATTCCGGGTTTAAAAGCTCAGCTTAAAGTCGAAGATTTCCAGACACTTGATCCAGAAATTGCAGATGCAGATAAACCTTATGCACGTTTACCGCAATTCTTATTGAATTATGTGACTGGTAATCCATTAGGCTTACAATACGAATTCAATAACGATACTGCATACTTCAAGAAATCAATTACTGATGATTCTGCTCAGGAAAGTAGTGGTACACGTATCTACAACCAGTTTGCAACGCGCTACAACTACCGCACACCAGCAGCATTCGTAATACCTGAAGTTTCCGTACGTTCTATTCAAACATTCTATGATAAGGACAGTATCGCATCTCAAGGGTTAGATGGCGGTTCTGAAAATAAATCAGTCGTTGTACCTCAATTTACATTGGACACTGGACTGAATTTTGAACGTGAGGGCAAGTATTTACAAACACTTACTCCTCGAGCATTTTATGCATATGCTCCATACAAAAACCAAGACAGCTATCCAAACTTTGACTCAACTTCAGCATCAGTAAGTTATGATCAATTATTTAACCCTTACCGCTTCTACGGACATGACCGCCTTGAAGACAACAACTTTCTATCACTTGGCGTAAGTTATAGCCTCTTTGACACAGTAGGCTTAGAACGTTTACGTGCAAGTGTAGGTCAAAGTTATTATTTTGAAGATCGTCGTGTGACATTAAAGCCACAAGATGAGATTGATACCGAACGTAATACTGGACCAGTTGTAAGTTTAACAAGCCAGTTAAACCAAAACTTCACTATCGCAGCCAACTCAGCATGGATGTCTAATGGTGATAACGCTCAGCGCGATTTCCAAGTTTATTATACTGGAGATAAAGGAAATCTTTATAACTTAGGCTATTTCTATCGCAAAGATATTGCAGGACGTCAAGATACTTACGATCAGGTTGTTGCATCGTTTATACAACCAATTAAAGACAATTGGCGTATTATGGGCCACGTACAATACGACATGGATAACGATGTTGCGCGTGAACTTTTATTAGGCGTTAACTATGAATCATGTTGCTGGGGTATTTCAGTCTATGGCCGCTCATACTACAACGACCTAGATGATCCAAAATCTCCAGATGTTAGTGAAAAACGCGCCATTATGGCCGAAATTACACTAAAAGGTTTAGGTGGTTTAAACAATAAACTCGCGTCTTTACTTGAAAATCGCGTTTTAGGTTTTAACAAAATTAATCAATCTTGGACACAACGTTAATGAAGACAAAGCATCTTAAACAGTTTTTTAAAGCAACTACCCTTGCTGCCCTAATCTCTTCATCAATGCATAGTTTTGCCCAACCCGCTGATGAAGTTGTGGCAATTGTGGACAATAGCGTAATTTTAAAAAGCGATCTTCAACAAGGGATGACTGAAGCCGCTCACGAACTACAAGCACAAAAAAAAGAAGTTCCACCTCAGCAATATTTACAATTTCAAGTGTTAGATCAATTAATCTTGCGTCAGGCACAACTTGAGCAAGTTAAAAAATATGGCATTAAACCTGATGAAAAAAGCTTAAATGAAGCCGTATTAAAAGTAGCAAGTCAATCTGGAACTAAGAGCTTAGAAGCCTTCCAGCAAAAGTTAGATGCTATGGCACCAGGGACTTACGAGAGTTTACGTGGTCGAATCGCTGAAGATTTAGCAATTAGCCGTTTGCGCCAACAACAAGTCATGTCTCGTATTAAAATTAGTGATCAAGATGTAGAAAACTTCTTGAAATCACCTCAGGGACAGGCTGCTCTAGGAAACCAAGCACATGTAATACATATGCGTATTACTGGTGATAATCCACAGGAAGTTCAATCTGTAGCTCAAGAAGTACGTTCAAAACTTGCGCAAAGTAATGATATAAACGCATTGAAAAAACTTTCAACTGCAAATGCAAAAGTTGATGGTGCTGACATGGGATTCCGCCCACTTTCAGACATTCCCGCCGAACTGGCAGCACGTATTACTCCATTACAAGAAGGCCAAACGACTGACTTAATTTCAGTACGTGATGGTGTACATGTTTTAAAGCTTATTGAACGTAAACAAAATGAGCAAAAAGCATTAGTACCTCAATTTCAAACTCGCCACATTCTGATTCAACCTTCAGAAGTGGTTAGCATTGAAAATGCCAAGCAAATTATCGATAACATCTATAAACGCTTAAAAGCTCGTGATGATTTTGCAACACTTGCGGCTACTTATTCAAATGATACGGGTTCGGCACGTGATGGCGGCAGCTTAGGCTGGGTAACTCCGGGCATGATGGTGCCTGAATTTGACAAAAAAATGCAGGAAATTCCTGTAGGTGAAATCAGCGAACCATTCCAGACTCAATTTGGTTGGCATATCTTGCAAGTAACTGAAAAACGTGAAAAAGATATGACTCACGAATATCAAGAGCGTATGGCACGTCAAATTTTAGGTGAACGCCAATTTAACACTGAAATCGATAGCTGGTTACGCGAAGTGCGTGCAAATGCATATGTAGAAATCAAAGATCCTAGTCTAGACAAAAAGAACTTACAAAAATAAGTCTTTTTCCCTTCATTAAAACCTGTGTTTATCGCAGGTTTTTTTATGAATAAAATTTACTTAATAAAAAACCGGTTATATAAATAACCGGTTTATATAAATTAAACCCTAACGGGAATTATTTATAACGATCAACCATTTTCTCTAAAGAAATTGGACGGATCTTGTCAGCATTTCCAGCTGTACCAAATGCTTCATAACGATCGATACAAATTTGCTTCATTGTATCAACTGTTTTAGCAAAGTATTTGCGTGGATCAAACTCAGATGGATTCTCCGCCATAAACTGACGAATAGCACCAGTTGAAGCTAAGCGTAAATCAGTATCAATGTTGATTTTACGTACACCGTGTTTGATTGCTTCTACAAGTTGCTCAACAGGTACACCATAAGTTTCGCCGATATTACCGCCGAACTCATTGATTACCTTTAACCATTCTTGCGGAACAGAACTCGAACCATGCATTACAAGGTGAGTATTTGGTAATGCCGCATGAATTTCTTTAATGCGGTCAATTGCCAGAATATCGCCTGTAGGTGGACGCGTAAACTTATACGCACCGTGTGAAGTACCTACTGCAATTGCTAGTGCATCAACATTTGTATCAGCAACGAACTGAGTCGCTTCTTCAACAGAAGTTAGAAGTTGAGAATGGTCAAGTACACCTTCAGCACCTACGCCATCTTCTTCACCTGCCATCCCAGTTTCAAGGCTACCTAAACAGCCAATTTCACCTTCGACAGAAACACCACATGCATGTGCTAAAGCAACAACGTTACGAGTCACATCAACATTGTATTCGTAAGATGTAGGAGTTTTACCATCTACACCTAATGAACCGTCCATCATCACTGAGCTAAAGCCAAGCTGAATTGAACGCTGACAGATATCAGGGCTTGTACCATGGTCTTGGTGCATTACCACTGGAATATGTGGCCATTCTTCAATTGCAGCCAAAATAAGATGGCGTAAGAATGGAGCGCCTGCATATTTGCGAGCTCCAGCTGATGCTTGAACAATTACAGGTGAATTGGTTGCATCCGCGGCAAGCATGATTGCACGCATTTGTTCTAAGTTATTTACGTTAAATGCTGGTACGCCGTAGTTATGTTCAGCAGCGTGATCCAAGAGCTGGCGCATTGAAATGAGTGCCATAATATCCTCCCAGGTAGTGCGGGTTATTCTACCCTTTCATTTATTTCAATTCAGCAACAAATCACAGTATTTCAAAAAAAATCCCCGCATATGCAGGGATTTTTTAACAAAAAACAACAAATTAATGTGTTTCTGAAGCAGCAGCCTCACTTGGTGCACTACCTTCAACCACATCGGTATTCTTTTCATCTAAAACTGGCTTGTCAATCGCATCAATTGCTGCTTGTTGCTCAGGTGTTACTTTTTCAGAAACAGCAGTAGAAGCTGCCGATTCCTGTCCAGCCTGAGATGCTTCGTCTTTCTTAGCACAAGCAGTCAACATCATCGGTACAATTAACAGAGCAGCAAATGTAAGCTTTAAATTCATCACTATTGTCCACAGTTGGTGATTTAATGCTCGCTATTTTATTGCAGATATATGACAGTTTTATGACCTATCCATGAAAAAGGGACTGGTAACCCAATCCCTTCTTATTTTTAGATAACAGTATTAAGCACGCTCAAGTAAAACAGCCACCGCTGGCAAAGTCTTCCCTTCAACAAACTCAAGGAAAGCACCACCACCTGTAGAAATATAACCAATTTGATCAGCAACGTTATATTTATCAATCGCAGCTAAAGTATCTCCACCACCAGCGATCGAGAAACCAGCAGATTGTGCAACTGCAAGAGAAAGTGCTTTAGTACCTTCACCAAATTGATCAACTTCAAATACGCCTACAGGACCATTCCAAAGAATCGTTTTTGATGTTGTTAAAATATTTGCAAATGCTTTAGCTGTTTCCGGACCAACATCTAAAATCATATCGTTTGATGTTACATCTTCTACTTTCTTCACAACTGCTTCAGCTGCTGCCAAAGAGCCCAAGAAATCTTCAAAATTAATTTGTGATGCATCGGCAACTACTACATCTGTAGGAAGTGGAACACTTACTTTCGCAGCAATTTGTTTTGCAGTTTCAACCAAGTCAGCTTCGTATAATGATTTACCAACATTGAAACCAGCAGCTGCCAAGAATGTATTTGCAATACCGCCACCAACAATTAGTTGATCACAAATAGTAGAAAGTGAGTTTAGAACATCAAGTTTAGTTGAAACTTTAGAACCAGCAACAATTGCAACCATAGGCTTTTCAGGAGTTTGCATTGCACGGCCTAATGCATCTAATTCGGCAGCCAATAAAGGACCAGCTGCTGCAACAGGAGCAAAACGAGCTACACCTTCAGTAGATGCTTCTGCACGGTGAGCAGTACCAAATGCATCCATAACGAAGACATCACATAGTGCTGCATATTTTTGAGCAAGGTCTGGATTATTTTTCTTTTCACCATGGTTAAAGCGCACATTCTCAAGCAATACAACTTGACCAGCTTCAACTTCTACGCCATCTAGGTAGTCTGTTAACAATTTAACTTCTTGGCCCAATACTTCTGTTAAATAAGCAGCTACTGGTGCAAGTGATTGTTCTGGCTTTGGTTCACCTTCAACAGGACGACCCAGATGCGAAAACACCATCACAGCTGCACCTTTTTCTAAAGCAGCTTTAATAGTTGGTAATGCCGCGCGCAAACGAGCATCGCTAGTAATCACACCATTTTTGACAGGAACGTTTAAATCTTCACGAATAAGAACACGTTTACCTGTTAAGTTAAGGTCAGTCATGCGCTGAAAATTCATGTAAAGCTCTCTTTATGATTTTAAAAACGCGCCAATTTTAAATGATTACATCAAAAAAGGTTAGTTTTTTTGCATAAAAGCTGTAGAAAGCCCCAGTTTTGATTATGATAGAGATAGTCATTTGATATTTCGTCCATTATGTCTATTCATCCAGATCCACAAATCAATCGTTTAAATGTTTTAGGGGAACCTTTAGCAAGCTGTTGTTTCGACCCTATTACTGGCTATTTTAGAAATGGCTTTTGCCACACAGCAGTAACAGACCTTGGTCAGCATACCGTATGTGCGCAAATGACCTCCGATTTCTTAAATTTCTCACAAAAAATTGGTAATGATCTTATTACCCCTTTACCAGAAGTAGATTTCCCTGGTCTAAAGCCTGGTGATTTCTGGTGTATCTGTGTTACTCGTTGGGTAGAAGCTTATCAAGCGGGTCAAGCCCCTCCCATCAAAATACATGCATGTCATCAAGCTGTATTAAGCTATGTGCCTTTAGATGTTTTAATGGAATTTGCAGTGTAATGGTACAGCCACAAATTATTTTGGCATCAAGCAGTCAAACACGCAAAGCCTTAATGGATCGCTTAGGGATTGACTATATCTGTGTTAGTCCAGATATTGATGAAAGTCCACGGGATGAGGCCCATGCAGATGAACTTGCGAAAAGATTGGCTTTCACAAAAGCCCAAGTGATTGCTGCACAAAATCCACATGCAGTTGTTATTGGTTCCGATCAAGTCGCATGGCGAGAACACACCCCAAGTGACTTTATTGGTAAACCAATGACTATTGAAAATGCCCAAGCTCAGTTAGCAGAGAATTCTGGTCGAACTGTATTTTTTAGTACTGCACTCAGTGTGCAATGGCTTGAAAAGAATTTTGAGCAAACGCTTGTTGAACACTATCAAGTTAAATTCCGAACCTTAAATCAGGCCGAAATTGAACGATATATTGCATTAGATCAACCACTCCATTGTGCTGGTAGCTTTAAGTGTGAAAGTTTAGGAATTAGTTTGTTCGAGAAAATGACAGGCCAAGACCAAACGACTCTTATGGGTTTACCCATGATTCAACTTTGCCATATTTTAAGGCAGCTAGATCTCCAAATTCCTTAATTTTAGTTATTTTTACAAATAGGTTATTTCCATGACAGAACCTTTAGCAGTTTTAGGCGGTATTACTGCCGAACAATTTTTAGCAGAGTATTGGCAGAAAAAACCTTTACTTGTGCGCAATGGGCTTTCCGAAATTGTAGGTCTTTTAGAACCCCAAGATGTGCAGGAACTTGCTTTGGAAGAACATGCAAGTGCCCGACTCATTCGTCAAAAAGATAGAAATCCAAATGAATGGCACGTCAAGTCTTCACCTTTAACCAAGGGTGACTTTCAAAAGCTACCAAAACTGTGGACGCTTTTAGTACAAGCTGTAGACCACTACTCTTTTGATCTTTCTGAACTTTGGAAAAAATTTCCATTTATTCCTCAATGGCGCCGTGATGATATTATGGTGTCTTATGCATCTAAAGGCGGTTCAGTTGGAAAACATTTTGATTTTTATGATGTGTTTCTAGTTCAGGGTCATGGACACAGACGTTGGCAATTAGGACAAATGTGTGATGCAAACACTGCATTTGTACCTAATCAACCATTAAAACTTTTACCAGAAATAGACGTGCAATTTGACGAGGTCTTAGCGCCTGGTGATTTGCTATATGTTCCACCTGGAATGGCACATTATGGCGTGGCCGAAGATGATTGCCTAACGTTTTCATTTGGCTTTCGAATGCCAAACGTTGCTGGGATGATGGAACGTATTAGTGATCAATTTTCAGCTAATACTTTATTGCAAAATCCTGTTTTAGACATCGCACGTAAGCAGATGAGTCAAATTGGTGAAATTAACGAAACTGAACTGAATCACTTAAAAGATTTAGTTTTAGCTCAATTACAAGATTCAGCAGCACTTGATGCCGCTATCATGTCTTATATGAGTGAACCTAAATATCCAGATAATATTCCAGAAGCTGATGAAATCGAAGCCGATGACTTAAAAGAAATTTTACACGAAGGGTACGAAATTCTGTTAGAGCCAGCCTCTCGATTACTTTATACAGAACAAAACGGAACCTTAAACTTTTGGGGAAATGGTGAAGCCCTATTTATAGCTGAGTCTTTTGAGCAAAAATTAAAAGCGATTGCCAATGGAGAAAGCCTGCCTTTCGACAGCCAATTTAATGATGATGGAACACTAAAAAACGTTGCTCACTTATTAAATGAATCTATTTTGATGCTTTTACCCCCAGCAGAGTAAACATCTTAATAAAAGTAGATTTTTTCATGAAAGTGGAAAAATCTACTTTTTAAACTAGCATCTGAACTCAAATATATATTCCATTATTAAGCGTTAAATTTATCTACGACCCTTAAATAACGCGTAATTAAGCTTAGAAATTTTGAAACGAGAATTAAAAATAGAACACCTTATTATTAACAAAATGAGCTACCTCTTACTTACTTTTCCCTTAAAATTTAAACGATACCGTTTAAAAAAATAATATCTTTTTTCTATCAATAACAAACAATACCTTGTAAAATTAAAGATCCAGATTCTCATTAATACAGATCACAGTTCAAGCGAATAGCAATTCATTTGTGAGAGGCTAAAAAATATGTCGAAGAAAGATGACATTATTAACACCGCATTAAGACTTTTTAACTCATATAGCTATAATTCTATAGGTGTAGATCGCATCATTAATGAATCTGGCGTTGCAAAAATGACTTTCTATAAGCATTTTCCATCGAAAGAAAAATTAATTGAAGAATGCCTACTTCTACGGAATACGCTTTTACAAAACTCGCTTACTTCTGCCTTATCAAAACATGATGAGTTAGAGCCTCTTGCGAGAATTAAAGCAGTATTTTTATGGTATTCCGACTGGTTTAATAGTGAAGATTTTAATGGGTGTATGTTTCAAAAAGCTTTGGAAGAAGTTTTAAAACAATATCCGTCAACACATCAACCTGCCACTTTGTATAAAGCTTGGTTGACTCAACTCATGCAAAATCTTCTTAACCAATATGATGTAAAAGAACCAGGTCCTTTATCTTTACTACTCGTTAATATATTGGAAGGTATGACCATTCAAGCTCAGGTCGAGCATGGTTCAATAAAAATTTATGATTATTGGAATCGAGTTGAAAAGTTAATCGACTTTGAAAGAGCGGCTTAAAAAATAAAGCGTGACATTCTTCTTCTTATATTAATATTCTTCTTATCTATCACGCTGCGTCTGAAAGTCATTTTGGTTCAAAATTAGACGTTTTTTTCGATCTTACTAAACCAAAATATACAGACCTGTCTGTACAAAACAGATTATATATTTAAAAAATAAAAACTCAATCATTTTTTATGTTTCATTCAAAGATAAATTGGATTTAACTATTTATTGGAGTGGAAAAGCACTTATTTCATGCTGATTTCAATTCACTTATACTTAACAATTAAACTTATAACACAATGCAACACTTTAAACACAAAAGAAATACAAACAACTGTTTTTAATTAAAAATACCACTTATTTATCAATTCCACTTATATTGCTTTTCAACAAAAACAATTGGATTGATTAGTTTTGCTACATTCATTTCATTAAGATCAATCTATACTATGCCCGCTATATTGATATAGGTATAAAGTATGAAAGATGGACTCCAAATTGAAGAAATGAAAAATGCGGCTGATTCAGTCGTTGGAATTCTCAAATCTCTGGCTAATACAGATCGTTTATTAATTTTATGTCATTTAGCTTATGAAGAGCTAAATGTCTCACAAATTGAAGAGAAGACCCAAATTACACAGCCCACTCTTTCACAACAGCTTATGATGTTACGTAAAAGTGATGTTGTATCAACTCGTCGTGATGGTAAGCAAATTTTTTATTCTATTAAGGATGACAATATGCATTCAATTTTAAATACGCTTCACCAGCTGTACTGTGCAAGTAAATAATATCTTTAAATTATAATTTTATAAAAATATTAGTAATTTCCTGAAATATGCGATTTTTCAGCTTGAAAGCTTAGAGTTTAGTATAAGCACAAAGTTTTGAAAATTCGCGTAGCTTTTCCAAAGTCTTATTTACCCCGTTTTCCGTTGCATCAATTCATATCTTTGTAGTTCACGTGGTACTTTCATAGCTTTTTGATATAATTCGTTTTCTTAACGAACAATTAACAAGCAAAACCTCCAATAGAAAAAATTAAAGTTAAATAATAAATAAAATTAAAACAACACTTTAATATTACCAACCCTTATAAAAAGCTCTAGTTGGTATAAAAAAGCTTAAGATTCACATCACTTACGTATAAAATACTCCGCTTGTTCAACCTTTAGCCATGATTAGGTTAATAAGGCCTTTATATGCTTGCATTCTTTTCTCGATTAAGCTTAGTCACTAAGATTATTATCGCCATTATTTTAGGAATAGGCGTTGCATTACTATTTCCGAACGTTACGCCTTACTTAAGTTTATTTGGTGAGCTTTTCATTAAAGCCTTAAAATCGGTTGCCCCTATTTTAGTTTTTGTATTGGTGCTTTCTTCTATTGCCAACTTTCAAGTGGGTCATAGTGCAAATTTACGCCCAGTTCTACTTCTATATGTAATAGGAATGCTATTAGCCGCTTTTAGTGCTGTTATTGCAAGTTTATCTTTTCCAAGCACCTTATTCCTCAATACGATTTCACATAATGATTTACAAGCGCCTGGTAGTCTCGCAGATATATTAAAAAATTTGCTTTTAAGCTTTATTGCAAACCCTGTTCAAGCCATTAGTGAAGCTAACTTTATCGGTATTTTAGCTTGGGCAATTGGCCTTGGTTTAGCTATGCGCCATAGCTCAGATACGACAAAACAAGTAATGCAAGATGTTGCACATGCTGTCAGTGCTATTATTCATAAAGTAATTGCTTTCGCACCTGTCGGTATTTTCGGTCTAGTTGCTGTAACATTTGCTGATGCGGGTCTTGCGACACTTGAGAGCTATGCACACTTATTAGTCGTATTACTAGGGACAATGCTATTTGTTGCCCTCATAGTCAACCCTATTCTGGTAGGCTTAACTATCCGTGGTAATCCATATCCTTTAGTTTTTAAATGTTTAAAAGAAAGCGGTATTACTGCTTTCTTCACACGAAGTTCAGCAGCCAACATTCCAGTTAACTTAGATTTAGCAGAGCGTTTAGGTGTTAATCCATCTACGGCAAGTGTGTCTATTCCATTAGGTGCAACAGTAAATATGGCTGGCGCAGCAGTGACAATTACTGTACTCACGCTAGCCACTGTACATACACTTGGAATTCATGTTGATTTCGCAACAATGCTTATTTTATCAGTTGTTGCTACAGTTTCAGCATGCGGTGCTTCTGGTGTAGCTGGTGGTTCTTTACTTCTTATTCCCGTAGCTTGTAGTTTATTTGGTGTTTCAACTGAAATTGCTATGCAAGTCGTGGCTATTGGTATGATTATTAGTGTATTGCAAGACTCTACAGAAACAGCGCTTAACTCTTCTACGGATGTTTTATTTACCGCAGCTGTAGATATTCGTTCCAAACAAGCTTCCTAATCGAAATGCCATTTCAACGTCTACCAAACTGGTTCCAACTTGGGGCCTTTTTACTGGCATTTAATGCCGGAATGATTAATGTATTAGGGTTAATTACCCTTTTACATCAATCTATTTCACATATGACTGGCAACGTTAGTATGCTAGCTATGAGTTTGGTAGAGTGGCAACCAGAACATATCATTTTCTTATTTCTGGTAATTATTTGTTATGTTTGCGGTTCATTTTATAGTGGTTTTATTTTAGGCAGCAGCCATTTTCGACTAGGTCGTCGCTATGGCTTACCTTTAAGCCTTGTTGCTTTATTCATTTTTCTTTGTTGGCTATTACTTCCTTATTTTCCACGCTATGGATTATTATGGGCTTGTACAGCAATGGGCCTACAAAATGCAATGGTGAGCCATTATAAAGGAACCATTATTCGAACTACCCATCTATCTGGCGTTTTAACAGATATTGGTTTAGCTCTGGGATATAAAGCTAGAGGCTTACCGGTAGAAAACCGACGTATTGTTTTACACTTACTTATTTTTGCAGGTTTTCTGCTGGGTGGAATTCTCGCTGCGCTAGTACATCCACATTTAAAGTTACAAGCATTTTTATTGCCAGCAACTTTAAGCTTAGTCTTAAGTATTTCTTACTGGGTAGTTTACTTCTATAGCCCTTCAACTTCACATAAGGATTAAGTCATGGTTAAAAATGCCTTACAAGCACAGTTATTAAAAGCTGGGTTAGTGGATAATAAAAAAGCAAAAAAACTAACAAAACAAGCTCATCATGAACAACGTATCGGTCAAAGTGATGAGCCTGAAATCAAAGCGAATATTGAAAAAGCTCAACAAGAAAAGTTAGCTAAAGATCAGGCTTTAAACTTAGAAAAACAACAACAACTTGAGGAGAAAGCCCTCAAAGCATCAATCATTCAAATGATTAAACATCATAAAATTTCAAATACTGATGGTGATAGTGTTTATCAATTTATTGATGAAGGTAAGATCAAGAAGGTATATATTTCTCAGCAAGTATACAATGCCCTTGTTTCAGGCAGTTTGCTCATTGCTAAAGATCAAAATCAATATGCTTACCTACCTAAAGCATTAGCTGAAAAAATTGATCAGAAGATGAAAGGTTTTATTTTATTGAACAATGCTGAGTCCAATGAACAGACCACAGATGAAGAAGATCCTTATGCAGCCTATGTGATTCCTGATGATTTAATGTGGTAACACATACAATGGCCTTTATGATGTAAATATAAAGGCCTTTTCCCAATTAGTTTAAAAAGTATTAATTTAACAAATGATCAAAATATTAAGAAAAAATACTTAAAGAATAAATTCCTTCACCACTTTATCTATTAATCCCGATATAATAAATCATAATTTTTTAAGTCCTCGCGACATTCTTGAAGATTTCTTCAGGTATCCAAATTTTACGTCATGTACTCATGAATGACGTACAACATAATCAGTTCATGTGTATTTGCACATATTCAAAAGATCGGAAACTTAAGTGATCTTGATCTAACTGACTTTTTATAAATTTAATTGCAAAGACTTAATTAAGTGGCTTTTGTCTTAAAGGTAGTAATTCATGCTGAAGTGGTTTGAAAAACTTGTAGATCCCTACCCAACAAAAGGTCTGGATGAACCTTTACCAACTCGTTTTTTTCCATTTGTATGGCAAGCAACGGAAGGCTTACGCCCTTACTTATTCTTACTTATTCTTTTTACAGCAGGTGCGGCAAGCTTTGAAGCCTTACTTTTTTCAAAGATTGGACAACTCGTAGATTGGTTAAGTAAAAGTCATCCTGAAAGTTTTTTAAGTCAGCACACGACTGATTTACTCCTTCTAATTGGTGTTTTATTTACCAACATCTTTTTTGTAAATATTCAATCTATTGTTAAACATCAGATTTTATATAGCACTTTTCCAATGCGTTTACGTTGGCGTTTCCATAATCTTTTATTAAAACAAAGCTTAGATTTTTTCCATAACGACTTCGCTGGAAGACTTTCTGCAAAAGTGATGCAAACGGCTCTGGCAATCCGTGAATTCTGGATTATTTTGGGCGATATGTTGGCTTACGTCGCTATTTACTTTATTACCATTAGCATTGTTCTTGGGGCAATTTCACCAATTTTGTTAATACCACTTTTGGTTTGGTTAACTTTATTTTTATTAAGCGCATGGTTCTTTATCCCCCGTTTAAGTAAAGTTTCGCAACAGCAAGCCGATGCTAGATCAGTTATGACTGGCCGTATCACCGATGCTTATACCAACATTCAAACTGTTAAATTGTTTGCTCATGCGGGACGTGAAAGCCAATATGCAAAAGCATCAATGAAAGAGTTTATGACAACAGTCTATGCTCAGATGCGTTTAGGCACTCTTTTTGAAATAAGTATCAACATGCTATCCGCCGTTTTATTTATTGGCGTTATTGGTACTTCAGTTTGGCTATGGACTCAAGGTCTAGCAGCATTAGGCGTAATTGCAGCGACTACTGCCATGATTTTAAAGCTGAATAGTATGGCTGAATTTATGATGTGGCATATGTCCGCGTTATTTGAAAATGTTGGAACCATTCAAGATGGTATGCAAACATTAGGTAAAAAAATCAATATTCAAGACAAACCAGATGCAAAAACGCTTAACGTTACCCAAGGCGAGATTGTATTTAAAGATGTAAGCTTTGCTTATAACAATAAAAATGTGATTGATCACTTCAACTTACATATTAAAGCAGGTGAAAAGATAGGAATTGTTGGACGCTCTGGAGCCGGAAAGTCTACGCTTATTCAATTGCTTTTACATTTTTATCATCTTAAGCAAGGTGCAATTTTAATTGATGGGCAAAATATTGAAGATGTGACTCAAGATAGTCTAAGAGCGAATATTGCCTTAGTGACACAAGATACTTCTTTATTACATCGCTCAGTGGCTGAAAATATTAAATATGGACGTCCAGATGCATCTGATGCCGACATGGAAAATGCTGTAAACAAAGCAAAAGCCACTGAATTTATACCTCAACTGGTAGATTTAAAAGGTCGTAATGGATATGACGCCCAAGTAGGTGAACGTGGTGTAAAACTTTCTGGTGGTCAAAGACAGCGTATTGCTATTGCACGCGTATTTTTAAAAGATGCACCTATTCTGATTTTAGATGAAGCCACTAGTGCATTAGATTCAGAAGTTGAAGCGGCTATCCAGTCAAGTTTAAATGACCTTATGGTTGATAAAACTGTTATTGCAATTGCACACCGATTATCTACTATTGCACAAATGGACCGTTTAATTGTTCTTGATGAAGGAAAAATTGCTGAGCAAGGAACACATGAAGAGTTAATTGCTCAAAATGGAATATATGCACAATTATGGAAACGTCAAACAGGCGGCTTCCTGTTTGAACAAAAAGTTTTACAGGGTCAAGATTAATGCTTTATTTAGAAGATTTGAAAATTGGTGACCGTTTCATTAGCCGTGAATATGAAATCACCTTAGATGAAATCAAAAAATTTGCAAATTCTTATGATCCTCAACCATTTCACACAGATGAAGAACAGGCTAAGCATGATCCTATTTTTCAGGGGATTGCTGCCAGTGGTTGGCACACTTCTGCCATCACTATGCGTTTATGGACAGAATGCATGCCTATTCATGGCGGTTTGATCGGTTCAGAGTCGAGTTTGCGGTGGCCACGCCCCACCCGACCGGGTGATAGAATTCATGTTGAAACTGAAATTTCAGCTATTACCCCATCCAAAACAAAATTAGATCGTGGTATTGTAAGTTACGTTACACAAGCCTTAAATCAACATGGGGATGTCTTACTTATTTCAACAACAAAAATTGTTGTCTTTAAAAAAATGTTTAAAAATGGTTGATATGATTGTCTAACAGTTTTTATAAACTCAGATTATATTTCATGACAAAATGTGTAAGAAATGCATGTAAAAAATTGATGAGAGCAATGGAACGCATATGAAAATTACCTCAGCTCGTCAAGATCAGGGTATTCCGGGTGTCTATGGCCTATTGCTATTAGATGTCGTTTCACGTTGGGGATACAACGATGAAACATTATTTGCTCCATTTCATCTTACCAGCGAGCAACTAGCTGACCCTGACTATCGTATTTCTACACCATTAGCGAATGAACTGGTTAAACACGCGCTTAATCTAACTGGTGAAACTACTTTGGGTTACCATCTTGGTACTCAAATGCGTATTTCAATTCATGGTTTTATTGGCTATGCAATTATGACAGCCAAAGATATTACCGAAGCAATTGCTCTCGCAGCACGCTTTATTCAACTACGCTTACCCTTTTTACAATTATATTTCTCAACTTTTGGGCCCAAGGCGACCTTACAATTACAATGTGATATTGAACTAGAACCTTTGCGAACAGAAATTGTTTTAGGTCTAACTATTGGCATTATGAGCATGGCGAAAGCCATGACTGGTATTGAAGATTTAGCTGGTGATGTAGATTTAGATTTCGCAGAGCCAGAAGGTTTCGAGAAATATAGAAGTAAGTTAAGTAGTACGATTCGCTTTAACCAACCCCATTTAATTTCAAGTTTTGATAAAAAATATTTAGGACTTAAATTAATTAATTCAGATCCAATCGCCAGTCAAGTTGCCATTAATCAGTGTGAATCTGAACTTTCTGCTTTGGGTGAGCGCCGTCGTTTAGCAATGCGAGTTCGCGATATTTTAACTAACTCGGAACAACATTACTTAAGCATTGAAAATGTAGCAGAATACCTACATATGTCGGATCGCACCCTCAAACGTCAATTGGCAGCAGAAGGAACTTCATTTTCTACATTAGTTGATGAAGTACGCTATCGGCATGCAACATCTCTGCTTTCCCGTACAGATTATAGTCTTGAACAGATTGCAGACGAACTTGGCTATTCGGACGTTGCAAATTTTAGCCGTGCTTTTAAACGCTGGAGCGGCCGCAGTCCGAGCAACTGGCGTAAAGACCCATACTTATAATGTTTAAAACTATTGGACACAAGCTTAAGGAGTTATCATGAATCATCCTTCGGAACTGAAGTATGCACGTACACATGAGTGGGTAAAAATTGAAGGTGATCTTGTTATTACAGGGATTACTGACCACGCACAAGATGAACTGGGCGATTTGGTATACGTCGAAACTCCTGAAGTTGGTCGTCAAGTTACAGCTGGCGAACAAGCTGGAGTTGTTGAATCAGTGAAAACTGCTTCGGACATTCATGCTCCTGTTTCAGGCACTGTAGTAGAAGTAAATACCGACCTTGAAGATGATCCTGATTTTGTAAATGACGATCCATATGGTAAAGGCTGGATTTATAAAATCAAACCAGACAATATTGCAGATGTTGAAAAACTTTTAACAAATGCAGAATATGAAGCTGGCCTATAAGATAGGTATTGTTTTCAAGATTTAATAAAAACCAGTTTAGATTTAAGCTGGTTTTTTTTCTTTGTTTATGCAGCTAATTTAAAGTCAGCTATCTGATTCGGTGACGTATATGACAAAACTTGTTGTGTTCTCTGGCGCGGGTATGAGTGCCGAAAGTGGAATTAGCACTTTTCGTGACAGTAATGGTCTATGGGAAAATTATGATATTCAACAAGTTGCTACACCAGAGGCGTGGGAAAAGAACCCTGCTTTAGTTCAACGTTTTTATAATGAACGACGTAAAAATATTTTAGAATCTCAACCCAATAAAGCTCATCAATATATTGCCAAACTACAAGATTATTTTGACGTACAGGTTATTACTCAAAATATTGATGATTTGCATGAGCGTGCGGGAAGTCTCAACGTTTTACATTTGCATGGAAACATTCGTTTATCAAAAAGTTCAGGGCCAGATGCACAATTCACAACTCGATTTTATGACATTAATGGTTGGGAATTAGATTTAGATCGTGACATTTGCCCAGATGGCTACCCCCTTCGTCCACACGTTGTTTGGTTTGGAGAGGCTGTACCTGCTTATGAAGACGCAATTAGATTAGTGCAAAGTGCAGATGTTTTTATTGTAATCGGCTCAACATTAAGCGTATATCCTGTTGCTGGTTTAGTGCATGAAATTTCAGCTCAATGTAAAGCTTATTATATAGATCCAAAAGCAGATTATGTACGTGTTCCTCAACAATACGAATTGTTAAAGTTGTCAGCCACTCAAGGCATGCATCAACTTTTTGAAAATTTAACCAAATGACTGCAATTTTTAAGGACTAAATAAATTTAATTTGAATAAAAATTATTATTTTTTGGATAAAATTTTGTCGAATTCTCTAATTTTGTTTTAATTTTCGGCAATAAAATTTTGCCTACCACCCTTTTTATAAATAAAAATGGATTTATTTTTTATAAAACTTATTTTTCTTAGAATAATTTAAAAAAATAAAATATTAAAAAATTTATAACCAAATGATAAATAATATATTTTTTAAGTTTGTAATCTAAATTACACTAACTTACACAAAGATACAAAAATACAATACAAAGATAACAGAGCAAAAAAATTCTTTTGTGGTTGAATCTCAACCTCTTGAATGCCGTACAAGAAAACAGCGACCTGGATTAGGTTACAATCACGGATTATGGATATAAGGACACACATCCATCATGAGTTATTTTGATCCCACCCTCATCATGTTTATGGTGTACATTTTAGCAATGGTACTTATTGGCTTATTTGCCTACCGTGCTACAAGCGACTTCTCAGATTATATTCTTGGTGGTCGTAGTTTAGGCAGTTTCGTTACTGCATTATCCGCAGGCGCATCAGACATGAGTGGCTGGCTACTCATGGGTTTACCAGGAGCGATTTATCTTTCTGGTCTATCTGAAGCTTGGATTGCAATTGGTCTAATTATCGGTGCTTGGCTTAACTGGCTACTGGTTGCTGGTCGATTACGCGTTCATACTGAAATACAAAATAATGCATTAACTCTGCCAGATTATTTTACCAGCCGTTTTGATGACCAGAAAAAAATACTTCGTATCTTTTCGGCGGTTATTATTTTAGTTTTCTTCGCAATTTACTGTGCTTCAGGCATGGTAGCTGGCGCACGTTTGTTTGAAAATTTATTCGGAATGTCCTACAACACTGCAATTTGGCTCAGTGCTATTGCGACCATCAGTTATGTTTGTGTTGGCGGATTCTTAGCAATTAGCTGGACGGATACTTTTCAAGCTGGCCTGATGATTTTTGCTCTGTTGTTAACTCCAATCGTGACCTACCTTGCGATCGGTGACACAACTCATTTCGTTACCCTCATTGAAACTGCTCGTCCGCATGCGTTTAATCTCATCTCGGATTTTGGTGTAGTAGCAGTTTTATCCTCCATGGCTTGGGGTCTCGGTTACTTTGGTCAACCGCACATCCTTGTACGTTTCATGGCGGCTGATTCAGTAAAATCTATTCCTGCTGCTCGTCGTATCGGTATGACATGGATGATTTTATGCTTAATCGGTGCTGTAGGTGCTGGCTTCTTCGGTATTGCTTATTTTGAACAACACCCTGAGTTAGCAGCAGTTGTAAGCAAAAACCCTGAAACTGTATTTATGGAATTGACTAAAATTTTATTCAATCCATGGATTGTTGGTATCATTTTGGCTGCAATTTTAGCTGCTGTTATGAGCACATTAAGCTGTCAACTTTTGGTATGTTCAAGTGCTTTAACTGAGGATTTATACAAAGGCTTCCTTCGTAAAAATGCATCTCAAAAAGAACTTGTATGGGTTGGTCGTCTCATGGTTCTTGCAATTGCAGTTCTTGCAATTTTTCTTGCAGGCAACCCAGACAGTAAGGTTCTTGGTCTTGTTGCTTATGCATGGGCCGGCTTCGGCGCAGCATTTGGTCCACTTATCATCTTGTCATTGTTCTGGAAACGTATGAATTTACAAGGTGCTTTAGCGGGTATGATCGTTGGTGCAGTTGTGGTTATTGGCTGGAAAAATCTTTTCGCAGACACTGGTGTTTACGAAATTATTCCTGGCTTTATCCTTGCATTTATCAGCATCATTGTTGTTAGTCTTTTAACTAAAGCGCCAAATTCAACAGTAACTGGACGCTTTGAAAAAGCAGATGAACTCTACAAAGAAAGCGTATAAAACCATCTAAATAAATAAAGGGGCTTCGGCCCCTTTATTTATTTTTAGTTTTGATTTTAATTTTTGAAGTATCTTTCACTGCCTGCATCACTGGGTAACTCCGGGTTTCTTTTACCCCAGGTAACTGCCATAGCACTTGTCCTGCAATACGTCTAAATTCTTCCATACTTCCACTTCGTAATTTAATTAAAAAATCGAAGCCTCCACTTACCATGTGGCATTCCACAATTTCTGGATAGTGCACCACAGCATCAATAAACTCATCCAAAACATTAGGTGTCGTTTTATCCAGTAATATCTCAACAAATACCAGAAAATTAGCATTTAATTTGACAGGGTTTAACTTAGCCTCATATCCCAAGATGAATTCATCTTTCGTTAATTTTTGCACTCGAGCCATAACAGCGGTTGGTGATAAGTTCACAAGTTCGGCTAATTTACTGTTAGAAATTCGCCCATCTGTTTGAAGAATATCCAAAATTTTTAAATCAGTGCGATCAAGGCTTAATAATGGGCCATTCATCTGAATTTTCCTCTAAAAAATGGGCTAAATATAGTGAGTTATTCGGTGTTTCTTCTGTAATGATAAATTATCTAAACCTCTCTACTCAAGATAAATAGTATGAGAGCTAGTTGGCGGACACAGATATGAACACAATGGATACTTTTCATCAAATGGATAAATCTCACCAAGGCTATATCACCGAATTCAACGATAAAAGTGAGTTTGAACAACGCATTAATACAGCTTGGCGACGTGCGGAACCAGAAGCTGTAGAAGAATTATTACAAGCTGCGGCTGTATCTGACGATTTAGATCATAAAATTTATGATCTTGCTTTTAATCTTGCCCATAATTTACGTGAACGTAAAACTTCTTCGGGTAAAGCTGGAATTGTTCAAGGGTTATTACAAGAATTCTCTCTTTCTTCTCAAGAAGGCGTGGCGTTAATGTGTCTTGCTGAAGCTTTGCTTCGTATTCCAGACTCAGCAACACGTGATTTGCTTATTCGAGATAAAATCAATCAAGGTAACTGGAAAGAACACGTTGGCCAAAGCAGCTTAATGTTTGTAAATGCTGCTGCATGGGGCCTTATGCTGACTGGCAAACTCATGGAAACGCCAAAGCAAACTAGTCTATCAAGTGTACTTACTGGCTTATTAGCGCGTAGTGGCCGTGGCATTATTCGTAAAGCAGTCGATGTTGCAATGCGTATGATGGGTGAACAATTTGTTACTGGTGAAACCATTGAAGAAGCCGTTGACCATGCAAAAATATTGGAAGACAAAGGTTTCCGCTATTCTTACGACATGTTGGGTGAAGCTGCTTTAACCGAACATGATGCTGAACGTTATTTTAACGATTATACGCAAGCCATTCATGCAATTGGCAAAGCATCTAACGGTAAAGGCGTTTACGATGGCCCAGGTATTTCCATTAAGCTTTCTGCTTTACATCCTCGTTACCAACGTGCGCAAATTGAACGTGTTCATCAAGAGCTTTACGGCAAAGTTTTTGAGTTAGCGCGTTTGGCTAAACAATACAACATTGGCTTAAATATTGATGCCGAAGAATCAGAGCGCTTAGAGATTTCTCTTGAGTTGCTTGAGCGTCTTTGTTTTGAGCCGGAACTTGCAGACTGGAAAGGCATCGGTTTTGTCATTCAAGCTTATCAAAAACGCTGTTTCTTCGTAGTTGATTATATTATTGACCTTGCGAAACGTAGCCAAAAACGTCTCATGATTCGCCTCGTGAAAGGTGCATATTGGGATAGCGAAATCAAGAAAGCTCAAATCGATGGTATGGATGACTACCCTGTCTTTACCCGTAAAGTACATACAGATTTATCTTATATTGCTTGTGCTAAAAAGCTACTTGCTGCACCTGACTATATCTATCCGCAATTTGCAACTCATAATGCACAGACATTGGCAACGATCTATCATTTAGCTGACCCAAGCAAATATTATGCTGGTCAATATGAGTTCCAATGCTTGCATGGTATGGGTGAACCACTTTATGAACAAGTCGTTGGCCCACGTGAGCAAAATAAATTAGGCGTGCCATGCCGTATTTATGCTCCGGTTGGTAACCATGAAACTTTGTTGGCTTACTTAGTTCGTCGTTTACTTGAAAATGGTGCGAATACTTCATTTGTTAACCGCATTGCAGACAAGACGCTTAAAGTTGAAGATCTCATTCGATCTCCAATTTATGATATTCGTAACGCAGCTAAACTTGAAGGTTTGGTCGGTTTAAAGCATCCATCAATTCCTTTACCTTTAGACATGTATGGATCACTCCGTAAAAACTCTAAAGGCTATGATTTAGCAAATGACGAACCGCTTTCAGCACTCGACAATACAGCTCAACAACTCCGTAATCGTATCTGGCAAAGTCATCCATTATTGGCAACGACAGAAACATTAGAGCAAGGTCATTCCATTGCAATTACAAACCCAGCACAAAATGATGAAATTGTTGGGCATGTGCAAGAAGCTGATCTTAAGCATGTTGAAATTGCACTTAATGCAGCTGAGCAAGCTCAATCTGAGTGGTCCACTACGTCTAAAGATCAGCGCGCTCAGTACTTAAAACGTGCAGCAGAGCTTATGGAAGGTCGTATGCAAGAACTTATGGTTCTGCTAAGTCGTGAAAGTGGTAAAACATATGCAAATGCGATTGCAGAAGTTCGCGAAGCTGTAGATTTCTTACGTTACTATGCAACTCAAGTTGAGAACCTTCCTACAAATACAAAAATTCAGTCTTTAGGTACTGTACTTTGTATTAGTCCATGGAACTTCCCTCTTGCAATTTTCTCGGGTCAAATTGCAGCTGCATTAGGCAGTGGTAACTGTGTTATTGCTAAACCCGCTGAACAAACACCATTAATCGCAGCTCAAGCAGTTCAAATTTTATGGGAAGCTGGTATTCCACATGGTGCTGTACAGCTACTTCCTGGTCGTGGTGAAACAGTTGGTGCTCAGCTTAGCCAAGATAATCGTATCGATGGCATCATGTTTACTGGCTCAACTGAAGTTGCCAAGATTTTACAGAAAACCGTTGCAAAACGCTTATCTGAAAATGGCCAATCCATTCCTCTCATTGCGGAAACTGGTGGTCAAAATGCAATGATTGTGGACTCATCAGCTTTAACTGAACAAGTTGTACTTGATGTTGTTAGTTCAGCTTTTGATAGCGCTGGTCAACGTTGCTCTGCTTTACGTATTTTATGTGTGCAAGAAGATAGTGCCGCAAGTGTCGTAAAAATGCTTAAAGGTGCAATGCAACAGTTGATCGTAGGTAACCCTGCGATTTTGAAAACTGACATTGGACCTGTTATTGATGATGAAGCAAAACAGACAATTGATCAGCACATCCAAAAAATGAAGTCTAAGGGCTATCCAGTACATCAGCTAATGTTTGGTGCAACGAGCAAAAATGAATTAGATAAAGGAACTTTTGTTGTACCAACAGCAATTGAGTTACCTAACCTTGATGACTTACAACGTGAAGTCTTTGGTCCAGTTTTACACATCATTACCTATAAGTATGGTGAACTGGAACAGCTCATCTCGCGAATTAATGCCAAAGGTTATGGTTTAACAATGGGTCTTCATACGCGTATTGATGAAACGATCCAAACAGTAATTCGACATGCGGAAGTTGGTAACCTTTATATCAACCGAAATATTGTTGGTGCTGTTGTTGGTGTTCAACCATTCGGTGGTGAAGGTTTATCGGGTACAGGTCCGAAAGCTGGTGGTCCGCTTTACATGTATCGTTTAATGCAGCAGTGTTCAAACAAAGTATTGGCAACACCATTTGCCATGAAGACTGAGCAAACTGCTTTTGAAGGCTTTAACCGTGAGGTTTATCAGAGCTTACAAAATTGGGCGAAACAGCATTTACCGCAGGCAAATCGCGACATTGAACCATTTGGTGTTGGTAAGTTTTATGAGTTACAAGGTCCTACTGGGGAAAGTAACCAATATATTATTTTGCCGCGTCATCGAGTTCTTTCTATTGCTGACACAGAAGAAAACCAACTACATCAATTGCTCGCAATTTTTGCAGTTGGTAGTCAAGCGGCGGTAATGCCGAACAGCCCACTCTTGGCAAAATATAAACAAACTTTACCAAAAGATGTGCTTGCTGCAATTACTACGGTCAAAAACATCGCATCAGATGCTTTTGATGCAGTTTTACATCACGGTAACCGTGAAGAAATCTTCTCATTACAGCAAGAAGTGGCTACTCGTTCTGGAGCAATTGTAGGTATTACACATGTTGAGCCAAATGAGAATATTCCACTTGAGCGTTTAGTAATTGAACGTGCAATTAGTGTGAATACAGCTGCGGCTGGTGGTAACGCAAGCTTAATGACAATGACTGATTAACGCATAACTTTTTCAAAAAAAGCCCAAATCTTAGTATTTGGGCTTTTTTATATACTGAAGTATATCTATTCTTAAATATATAAATTTTATCTCTTAGAGAATCTAATCATGATTTTTTAGAACCCGAACAATATCAACAAAAATGCGCCCAACTTTTTAATTCCTATCAAAAAGATATCTCTACTCTTTTACCTCTTGCAAGAATTGAGCATATTGGTTCATCTGCAATTCCTAATGCAATTTCAAAGGGTGATCTCGATATTTATATTGAAGTTATGCCTGAGCAATGCGACTTTGCAATTGAACAGTTAAAAACACTTAACTTTATCGAAAAGCAAAATACGCTAAGAACACATGAACTTTGTATGCTTGAATCACTCAACAATGATGAAGTTGCTTTTCAAATAGTGACATCTCATTCGGAGTTCATATTTTTCTTAACCTTTAGAGATAAGCTTATGGTCTCTCCAACCTTGGTCAACGAATATAATCAATTAAAATTACAATGTAGTCATTTAGATCCCGATCAATATAGAACAATAAAATCAGATTTTATTAGCCATGTTCTAAAAAGCTCTTCATTTTAGATTATGCTCGCTCCTTAATAATATCGGGCTAAAATTGGCTCCTGTAACCCCGTTTTTTTTGATACCATTCACTATTTGATTCTGTCCAATTTTTCTTTGTCTATGACCTCTTCTTATCGTCAACAACTTCAAACTAAAATTGATCGCATTACTGCGCAATTTTCTGAATATACACCACCTGCATTAGAAGTGTTTAAGTCACCTGAACAACATTTCCGGATGCGTGCTGAGTTCCGAATCTGGCATACAGATCATGATATGTTCTATGCAATGTTTGAACGTAATGATGATGACAAGCAAAAAACTGTTGTCCGCATAGACGAATTCCCTATTGCTGATAAAAGCATTAATGATTTAATGCCAAGGCTTTTAGAAGAACTTAAAGCAGAGCCTAAACTTTCCGCACGTTTATTTGAAGCTGATTTTTTAGCAACTCTTAGCGGTGAAATGTTAGTTACATTAATCTATCATCGTAAGCTTGATCAGGAATGGGAACAAGCAGCTAAAGCGCTTGCTGAGAAGTTAGATATTAAAATTATGGGTCGTAGTCGTGGCCAGAAAATTATTATTGGTGATGACTTTGTTGTTGAAGAGTTCGAACTATTAGGCCGTTCATTTAAATATAAGCAAATTGAAAGTAGCTTTACTCAGCCTAATGCAGAGGTTTGCAAAAAAATGCTGCAATGGGCCTGTGATGCTGCTGAAGGATCTAAAAAGCATTTATTAGAACTCTATTGTGGCAATGGGAACTTTACCCTTCCACTTTCATTAAAGTTCGAACGTGTTTTAGCAACCGAACTTGCCAAGTCTTCTGTTTATGCAGCTCAATGGAATATTGAGCAAAACCAGATTGATAATATTCAGGTTGCTCGTCTTTCAGCCGAAGAATTTACTCAAGCCTACCAAGGTGAACGTGAATTCCGCCGCTTACAAGAAGCGAATATTGATATTCAAAGTTATGACTTTGATACCGTATTTGTTGATCCCCCACGCGCAGGGATTGATGATGAAACCTTAAAATTGCTACAAGGTTTTGAGCGTATTATTTATATCTCGTGCAACCCAGATACACTGTATGAGAACTTAAAAATATTAGGTTTAACTCATCGTATTAGCAAGTTCGCTTTGTTTGATCAGTTCCCCTATACCCATCATGTTGAATCAGGTGTATTACTTGAGAAGATTTAAACAAAATCTTTCATTGTAAATGCTAAAAATAAGAAGGTTATATACCTCCTTATTTTTTATAGCCTTTTCATCTAAGTAATTAAATTTTCAAAAAATATCAAGTCATCTATTCGTCATAATTTCGTTTAACTCGAGCATTCCTATCGAAAATTCTTGAGTTCAATTGGTCGATTTATCACTTATAGAGACTTGTATTTTATTTTAGATTGGCTATATTTCGAGCTATGTTAGATTGTATATGAAGGCTCTATGAGTTTTTGGCAAAAGCTGTTCTTGGCAGATCAACAGCATAACGAGCATAAGAACCAAACTGCTTGTGTTGAAAATGACTGCTCATGTAAAACAAATGAACAACTTCTAAGTGCTCTTGCACTAGCAACAGATGAAGATGTCATTAAGGGAATAAAGAAAGTTCTTATTTCCCGTGGTTATAGCCGAAAAGAGTTGAATGAACTCACTCAAAAACCATCTATTCACTAATAAAAAAAGCCAGTCTTGTACTGGCTTTTTTATATTTCACTTCAAGCGACAATCTGTCTGATCTACCCAACCAACAATTGGCCCCATTGCAAATTGTTGATCATTACGTTTGTCTTTTTGAACGTATAAACTAGAAATAGAACCATCCAGATATAAAGCCTGCTCCACCCTAAGATTTCTTTGAAAAAAATGAGCAAACTTGTAAAAACTCACGCTATTCTTTGATATTACAAAGTAGAGTTTATTATTCCGAATTCCGACCCCATTACGAATTTTATTTGATTGAGAATCTGGTAAAAAAAGGGAGTTTATCTTTCCATCAATAATTAACATCGGTCCAGATTGCGTCGCATAATCAACGTTAAAATCTCGTCGACTATATTGCTGCGTTGTTAAAATAAATGCCTGTTTTTTATTCCAACCTAGCACGCCATTAGGCTGTAAAAAGAAATTCCCCAATCCTTTACTTTTATTTAGTGGCTGAATCACCTTAGTTCGTTCAACATACAGCCCTACTGGAGAAAATCCCGGATGGAACATTCCTGCATTCATTGCAAAAGAAAGTCGCTCACATTGCTTTAAATGTTCCTGCACACTATTAAAGCTTTTGTAATACTGTTGATTATTAGAATTCTTAAGAAACAAACGTAACTGTTTTAAATTGCTAATTGCAACCACATCATATTGGTCGCCTTCCGCTGTTTTAACTTGCTGGTGTTCTATTGCATAGACAGACTGAATCAGAAGCCCATATATAGTTAAGCACCACATCAACTATTTCATTTACTACCACCATACATGACATTTTTTCTTCATATTAAATCTTTAAATTAGATACAATAAACACAATTATAATTGGATATGTACCAAACTCATCCATTCGACGTAATCAATACACTCGAAAATGTCTATCTTGGTTATAATGATGAGCAGCTTTTCAATAAAAGCCATTTACACTTTATTGGATCAGCGTAAGCATGCAACAACCAAATAAGCTCTACCCTTTAGGGGCTCACCTCATTGTAAAGCATCTCGGCTATAGCCATCATGGTATCTATGCAGGGAGAGGTCGAGTTATCCATTATTCAGGCTTAGCGCATTTCATCAAAAAACGACCGATTGAAATCACTTCAATAGATACATTCTCGCATGGCAAAAAAATACATGTTCGCTCTTATGACACGCCACGTTATAAAGGAAAAGCTGTCGTGCGCCGAATGCGTTCACGCATGAATGAAAACCACTATCATCTGATTATTAATAACTGTGAACATTTATGTAGTTGGGCAATTACCGGCGTTGAAAGTAGCACCCAAGTCGAACGTATGATGCATCGATTAACGACCATTGGTTATGTAAGCTCAATTATGAGCTATATGAATGGTATGATGCTCACTGTTGCAACGACATGTTTTGCTCTTGTACTTTACATTAAAAAGAAACTACGCGAGCAGGCAAAAATGAAAGTCCCTACTTACCAATTCCTTAGAGAAAAATCTGAAAAAAGGAATATTGACCCTTCAGTACCGTTAGTATTTATAGATCCAGATAAAGAAGAACCAATTTAATAAAAAAGCCCTCAAATATGAGGGCTTTTAGAAAACTTAAAACTTATTTTTTATCAACTGTTGCTTCAGTTGTAATATTTACAGTGATTTTATCACCCACGTTTGGAACGTAATTACCTAAACCAAAGTCAGAACGTTTGAACGAAGTTGTAGCATTAAAACCAATTGCTGGAACTTTTGCCATTGGGTGTTCGCCTTGCTTGTTTAAAACAGCGTCAAGTACCACAGGCTTAGTTACGCCTTTAACCGTTAAGTCACCAGTAATTTTAAAGTGTTTTTTGTCTTTTGTTTCAACTTTAGTACTTTTAAACGTGATATTTGGATATTTAGCAGCATTAAACCAAGCTTCTTCTTGGAACTCTTTATCTAAAGCAGGAACGTTTGTATTTACGCTGCTTAAAGGAATAGTCACATTTACAGATGAATTTGCTGGTTTAGCATTATCAACTTTAATTACACCTTGGATATCCGAGAAGTTAGCGCTTGGAGTAGAGAAACCAAAGTGATTCCACGAGAAAACAGTAGCTGTATGTGTTGGATCAATTTTGTAGTCCACTGGCGCAGCTAAAGTAACTGAACTAGCCAATGCTACTGCCAAACCGAAGCTTAATGTTTTAAGATGCATTTTTCGTATCCTTTATTGATATAGTCGTTAGTGTATACATCAAGTAATTTAATTCACTATTCTTTATAAAACGATATGTTTCATCCATGCAACAATAAAAGCGTTACAGTTATTATTTAAAAACAATATTATAAAATATCGGTATTGTCATACCGTTTCCGAATTTTCAAATTAATTCGTTTTTATTTCGACTTTATTGATCAATAAAAAGGTAAAACATGGCTAATACTGCTCAAGCACAAAGTACTTCCACTCCATATCGAGTAACTCTTACCGACCCTTCGGGCCACCAATGGTTTGCTGATGAACCTACAGACAAAGGTGGTCTAGATACTGCTCCAAACCCAGTTCAAATCTTACTGTCTGCTTTAGGCGCTTGTACCACCATCACATTAGAGATGTATGCGAATCTTAAAGGTATTAAGCTTGATCATGTTCAAGTTGATTTAGTATTAAACCCAAATGGTGAACCGGAGAAAGGTCAAAATAATATTGAACGCAAAATCACGCTCAAAGGTGAATTCAGTGAAGATCAACACAAGCGTTTATTAAAAGTTGCTGAGAACTGTCCTATTCATAAGTTACTCACTTCACAAATCAATATTCAAACCGAACTTAGCATTTAACCTTTCAGATATAAAAAAGCGCTCCCTATGGAGCGCTTTTTTACACTAATTTGATATTTAAGCAGTTAATTCTTTTACTGCTGCAACAACAGCTTCAGTTGTAATACCAAAGAATTGGAACAAATCTTTTGCTGGTGCAGATTCACCATAAGTTGTCATACCAATTACTTTGCCATCAAGTCCAACAAACTTCCACCAGTAGTCAACATGAGCAGCTTCAACAGCAACACGCGCACGGATATGAGCTGGTAATACAGCTTCACGATATGCAGCGTCTTGTTTCATAAATTCTTCTGCACATGGCATAGAAACTACACGTACACCGTCAAGTTGAGCATAAGCTTCCATTGCTAAAGAAATTTCAGAACCAGTTGCAATAATAATTGCTTTTAATTCGCCTTTTTCTTGAGCAAGAACATAACCACCTTTTGCAACATTTTGAATTTGCTCTTCAGAACGTGTTTGGAATGGTAAGTTTTGACGAGAGAAAATGAGTGCTGTAGGGCCATCTTTACGCTCTAAAGCAGATTTCCACGCAGTAGCAGTTTCTACAGTATCAGCAGGACGCCATGTATTTAGGTTAGGCGTACCACGTAAAGAAGCAATTTGTTCGATTGGTTGGTGAGTTGGACCATCTTCACCCAAACCAATTGAGTCATGTGTATAAACATGAATTACACGTTGTTTCATCAATGCAGACATACGTACTGCATTACGCGCATATTCCATAAACATTAAGAATGTTGCAACGTAAGGAACAAAACCACCATGCAATGCAACGCCATTGGCAATTGCAGTCATACCAAACTCACGTACGCCATAATATACGTAGTTACCAGCTGGGTTTTCTTGAATGCCTTGGCAACCTTTCCAAAGCGTTAAGTTAGAACCCGCTAAGTCAGCAGAACCACCTAGCAATTCAGGCAATAAAGGACCAAATGCTTGTAATGTGTTTTGGCTCGCTTTACGTGTTGCGATTGTTTCGCCTTTCGCATTTGTTTCACGAATGAATGCATCTGCTTGCGCTGCAAATTCTGCTGGCAAGTCACCGCTAATACGACGAAGTAACTCAGCTGCTTCAGTTGGATATTTTGCTTGATACTGTGCAAATACTGCATTCCAAGCTGCTTCAGATTCAGTACCTTTTGCTTTCGCATCCCATGCAGCATATACGTCAGAAGGAATAACAAATGCTTCTTCTTTCCAGCCTAATGCTTCACGAGTTAAAGTAATTTCATCTTTACCTAATGGTGCACCATGACAGTCTTCTTTACCCTGCTTATTTGGTGAACCTAAACCAATAATGGTTTTACACATAATAATGGTTGGTTTTTGAGTTTCAGCTTTTGCTTCGATTGTTGCTTGACGAATCGCATCAGCATCATGACCATCTACACGAAGAACTTGCCAACCATAGGCTTTGAAACGCTCTTCTGTATCATCGCTGAACCAGCCTTCTACTTCACCATCAATTGAAATGCCATTATCATCATAATAAGCAATCAATTTACCAAGTTGTAAAGTACCTGCTAAAGAACATACTTCATGAGAAATACCTTCCATTAAACAGCCATCACCTAAGAAACAGTAAGTGAAATGGTCTACAACTTTTAAATCATCTTTATTGAACTGGGCAGCTAAAGTCTTTTCTGCCAATGCAAAACCAACAGCATTAGCAATACCTTGACCTAAAGGACCAGTCGTTGTTTCTATACCCGGCGCATAACCATATTCAGGATGGCCCGGAGTTCTAGAATGCAATTGACGGAACTGTTTTAAATCTTCAATTGAAAGATCATAACCTGTTAAATGAAGCAAAGCGTATTGCAACATTGAACCATGGCCGTTTGATAAAACGAAACGGTCGCGGTTTGCCCATTGTGGGTTAGTTGGGTTGTGATTTAAAAACTCGCGCCAGACGACGTCAGCAATATCTGCCATCCCCATTGGAGCACCAGGATGCCCTGAGTTTGCCTGTTGCACAGCATCCATTGCCAATACACGAATTGCATTTGCAATACGACGTTCGTTTAAAGGGGTCGTCATAAGATCAGAATCCAATTTTAATAGATTGATGAAAAGAAGAAGATGAATAACAATTCAATGCCGCTATATTGTCTTAAAAAAAGGGCTGAGGGTAAACCCCAACACGGTATATTTCTTTATTTTTAATCGTTTCTTGGTTACACAAAAAACATTTAGATCTTTAAGTTATATAAAACAGTGATTATTTTCTTAAATACTACTCAAATATGCGAGCAGGCAGTTCTATTAGACTTTGATATATAGGTAAAATATTTTGAAATATCTATCTAGCTCAATCATGTTTCTTTTCTTTAGAGTCTAGCTTGTAGGACATAATCTTTTTGTTAAGTCATATGTCTAAAAAATGCACTAATAACAACTTATTAAAATACCAATACTTTAACTAAACACTCTTTATATCAATTTTACTAATACACTTATCAATTAAAACACAGTATAAATGAAACAAATTCATGCTTTTTGGTCAGTATGAACTGGTCCTCAAGCTCAAGTCGATGTAACATATTATGTCTTTTGAAATAACCAAGATAGGACTTTCATGCGCGAGTACGCTGTTTTTACCTCGGAATCTGTAAGCGAAGGTCATCCCGATAAAATGGCCGACCAAATTAGCGACGCTATTTTGGATGCAATCTTAAAAGAAGACCCATACGCACGTGTTGCTTGTGAAACACTGGTAAAAACAGGCGCTGTTGTACTTGCTGGTGAAGTAACAACGACTGCTAATATTGATGTTGAAGCTGTTGTTCGTAATACCGTTAACGGTATTGGATATCACCACTCTGATCTTGGCTTTGATGGATCGACATGTGCTGTAATCAATATGATTGGTAAACAATCACCTGAGATTGCACAAGGTGTAGATCGTCAAAAACCTGAAGATCAAGGTGCCGGTGACCAAGGTTTGATGTTCGGTTACGCAAGCCGTGAAACAGATGTGTTAATGCCTGCTCCGATTTCTTATGCTCACCGTTTAATGGAACGTCAGGCTGAACTTCGTCGCTCAGGCGCACTTCCATGGTTACGCCCAGATGCAAAAAGCCAAGTTACTTTTGCATATGAGAATGGCAAGCCTGTACGTTTAGATGCAGTCGTTTTGTCTACTCAACATGATCCTGAAATTACTCAAAGCCAGCTTAAAGAAGCGATCATTGAGGAAATTATCAAGCCGATCATTCCTGCTGAAATGTTCCATGCTGCTACTAAATTCCATATTAACCCAACTGGCATGTTCGTTATTGGCGGACCTGTGGGTGACTGTGGTTTAACAGGTCGTAAAATTATTGTTGATACATACGGTGGTATGGCTCGTCACGGCGGTGGTGCTTTCTCTGGTAAAGATCCATCTAAAGTTGACCGTTCTGCTGCATATGCAGGTCGTTATGTTGCAAAAAATATTGTAGCTGCGGGTCTAGCTGACAAATGTGAAATTCAGGTGAGTTACGCAATTGGTGTAGCAGAACCTACTTCAATTTCAATTAATACCTTTGGTACAGCAAAAGTTTCTGATGAGTTAATTATTCAACTTGTACGTGATCATTTCGATTTAAGACCGTTTGGTATTACTCGTATGTTGGATCTTATTCAGCCAATGTATAAACAAACTGCGGCTTATGGCCACTTTGGTCGCGAAGGATCAGACACTGCATTTACATGGGAAAAAACTGATAAAGTTGAAGCTCTTAAAGATGCTGCTGGCCTCTAATAGAATTTCATAAAAAAGCCCGCCAATGAGCGGGTTTTTTTATAGTTAAAATTTTCTAGTATGTAGGGTTTACTCTTCTAGCAACCATCCTTGATGCCATATCATTTGTAACTTTGAACAAAATTATTGCCTTGTCGTTTTATCATCCTGATTTAGCACATCAAGTAATGTTGACTGCATTGGCGTATCTTGATGGTTCTGGACATAAATATGGACAACTTTAAATACGACGACAACCGCTAGACAGGCCATCACACAAAACATCCACAAACCATATGGGCTTCGAATATGTTGCGAACCGCAATATGGACATGATTTATCAGTTGATGCCACAACTTTGTCACAACACGCACAATGGTATTGATATAGCATAGGTAACCCTCCTTCCCTCATTTCAACCGTTGTTGTTTTAATAGGTTTGCTACATTTTTAATTTATACATCCTTTATATTTATCCTATGTGAAATGAAAAGATAATTCAATCTGAATGAACAATTGAGTCAATTTAAAAATTTCATTAAAATACAAAAAGATAAGTTAAATATTATTTTTTTAGCACTATTTTTCTTATTTTGATATTTTACCGAATTTGTTAAAATAAGCGAATAATCTCACATTCTAGGCAAATGCATGTCACATACAAAGCTTATTAATAAAGGTGGCTTTCGCGAAAGAGCGAACCGAAGTCGAGGTTATCAACAATCTGAAAACAAGCAAACTGCTCTACCCTCAAATAAATATCAACCGCAGTCGAAATCACAAGAAGAAAATAAATCAGAAATAGAAAATATTGATTCATCTACTTCAGTTTGCCAGAATAAACAATAATTTTAAAAATAAAAAAAAGCTTAAACCCATGAGGTTTAAGCTTTTTCACAACACATTTATTAGTCTTTATTCTTATGTTCTATTTTTTTGTGGTCTGGAGTAATGTCTCGTGCTTCACCGTCAATAATGTTTGAATCATGGTATTGACCTTGACTACTACCCTGATGATTCTGCATATCTTGCATTTGACGCATTAAATCAGCAAATGGGTTTTGTCCCGAAGCATTACCGCCCATGCCACCCATCATTTTATTCATCATAGCTTGCTGACGTTTTGCAAGAGTTCTCATCGCTATATTACGAAATGCAGTTTGAACACCAGGAATCAAAATTAAAACAGCCAAAATATCAGATACAAGACCTGGTAGCATTAATAAGAAACCTGCAAAAGCATAAGCAAGTTTTTTAGTTACTGTTGGATCACTACCTAGCTGGCCTGTCATTTGCATTTGCTGTAATTGAGGCATAATACCCGCAGTACTTCTACGAATAAGCCCAAAACCAATAAAGAAAGCAATAATGAACCAAAAGAACACATACCAGCCACTGATGAACTGTGCTACGCCAATCCATACGGCAATTTCAACAATCGCACCCAGAACTACAATAAGAAGTAAATTCATTTAAAACTTTATCTATCTCAAAAAGAAAATTCATTGCAGTTTTATTCGACCTAACCTTATCTAAGTTACAAATAAGGACTAAGCATTCCTCTTCGCTCCGATTGTTCCATCTAATTTGTAAAAATTAACATAAGCAATCGTAACAACAAGAGTCTGCAATACTAGAGTACATTTGATTTTAACTCGATAAAAACAAACATGCTTTATTATTAATGAGTGCTGTATCAACTTTATCAAGTGCCACTTCAAGCAGATTTGAATTTTTTTACTCTATTTAAGTAAAAACTCATTCAAAAAAGGGCTCTTTATTCAAATAAAGTCTTATCTGCTGAGCGAAATTAGAAGCATTTCTTTGTTTATGTTCTACTTTTAGAGAACTTTAAAAGTAATACCTAATATAAAATTTCCTAGATAGCTTACATTTCTACTATCTAAGGCTGTTCTATTCAAGTTAAATTAATTAGTAATATTTCAAATTAAACTTAGTCAAACTTATGTATAAAAAAGTCCTTATCGTTGCAACAAGCATCCTATTTTTATCTGCCTGTTCTTCTAATACGGTGGAACAACATCAAATATATTCTATTTCTGCCAATAAAAATTCAGAAGAAATTAAATCACTGTTTGATCAAGCGCAGACCACAGGCGTTTTGGTTATTAAGCGAGAGCAAAAAGAAGAAATTTATGGCAATGACCTTAAAAGAGCATCAACTGAATATGTTCCAGCTTCTACCTTTAAAATGTTAAATGCTTTAATTGGACTTGAACACCATAAGGCAACTGCAACTGAAGTGTTTAAATGGGATGGGCAAAAACGTTTATTTCCTGACTGGGAAAAAGATATGACTCTGGGCAATGCCATGAAAGCTTCTGCTATTCCAGTTTATCAAGAATTAGCCCGACGAATTGGTCTAGACCTTATGTCTAAAGAGGTGAAACGAATTGGTTTCGGTAATGCCAATATTGGTTCAAAAGTAGATAATTTTTGGCTTGTTGGTCCACTAAAAATCACACCTCAACAAGAAGCCCAGTTTGCTTATCAATTGGCCCATAAAACACTTCCATTCAGCAAAGATGTACAAGAACAAGTTCAATCAATGGTGTTCATCGAGGAAAAGAATGGACGTAGAATTTATGCCAAAAGTGGTTGGGGATGGGATGTTGAACCACAAGTTGGTTGGTTAACAGGCTGGGTCGTTCAACCACAAGGAGAAATTGTGGCATTCTCACTTAATTTAGAAATGAAAAAAGGAACTCCTAGCTCTATTCGCAAAGAAATTGCTTATAAAGGCTTAGAACAATTAGGGATTCTATAACCTATAGCCCAGTTTAGATTTTGAATTTTATGCTGGGCTATTTCTTTGATTTTAAAAGTTGAATCTTAATGTATTAGCCATCAACTGGATGTAATGGTGTGCTCAAATTTAACTGATAAAAGGCTGCATCGAGCCATTCCCCAAACTTAAAACCGACTTGTTTAAAAGTGCCTGCATGAGTAAAGCCCATTTTTTCATGTAAACCGATGCTTGCCTGATTGGTCGCATCAATACAACCAATCAATACATGGAGCTCGGCCTCTTGAGCTCGCCGAATCAACTCTTGCATTAAAATTTTGCTTAATCCGCTACCACGGTGCTCATAATGAATATAAATACTGTGTTCAACGGTATATTTATAGGCAGGAAAAGCCCTAAAGGTTCCCCAGCTCGCAAAACCCAATAACTTGTCAGTCTCATCAACAACCCCTATCACGGGAAAGCCATTTTCTTTTTTAACTGAGAACCAATTTTTCATCGACTCTTCGGAACGCGGTACATAATCATATAGAGCGGTAGAATTGATAATTGCTTCATTCAGAATCTCTAATATAGCCACTGAATGTTCTGCTTCATTACAATCAATTAAGCGAAAATTAGAATCGAGGGCATAGGTCATAAAGATTCCTTAACGGCAGAGACGAGTTGACTAGAGACGACTAAAATATAGCGAGCGACTTGAGATGAATTATTACTGTATATAACGGGCTGGTTTAGTTGCATTGCCAAACAATCCCCTGTGCTTAAAGCATAAGAAGATTTACCTAATTGAATATCAATTTTCCCTTCCACTACCCAAAGTTGCTGTTGTACGACCTTGGAAGTTTCGCTAATTTCATAAGTAATTCGTGACTGAGCTGGAAACTCAATTTCAACAATCTGAAATGGAGACTTCCAATTTGGAGGTGAAATTTGACGGCGAATATAACCTGTTTCTGGGTCTTTCCATTCTGATTGTTGACTACGCCGAACAATGGGCTCAGGTGATTGATTGCCTTGTTGGTTAGCGAAGAGTTGAGTCAAAGGCACATCTAAACCATTTGCTAGCTTTTCAAGGACAACCGCTGTCGGACTCGCCTCACCTCTTTCAATTAAAGAAATTGCAGAGCGGCTTACTTGACATCGTGTAGCAAGAACATCAAGGGTATATCCACGAGCTAAACGCAGTTCACGTACTTGCTGTGCAATGCGAATATTAATATCTTCCATACAACCACAAACTTCACTTCCAAAATTCAAGATAAATATTCCACTAAACTAGAATCTTGTCAATTATCAAAGATTTTTTCTTTTTTAGAAATCTTGAAAAACTATACTTTGTAATAATCCCAAAAAATCTATTTAAAAAACGAAAAATAACCATTCATAAATGACTTGCTTAAATAACTCATGCAGATCATATTTTGGTATGTAACAATACCTTTAAATTATTTATGTAAGCCTTCGCATGTCTTTGATTATTGGGATTGACCCTGGTTCACGCTTAACAGGTTATGGAATCATTGAAAAAGATGGTAGCAAATTACGTTTTATCGATGCAGGAACTATTCGAACAGAAACTAAGGAAATGCCCGAACGCTTAAAACGTATCTTTGCTGGTATTGAACGTATTGTTAAATTTCATGGTCCAACTGAAGCTGCTGTTGAGCAAGTGTTTATGGCCCAAAACCCAGACTCGGCTCTAAAACTTGGGCAAGCACGGGGCGCAGCAATAGCCGCTTTGGTCAATTTAGATTTACAAGTTGCAGAATATACTGCCCGTCAAATTAAACAATCTGTTGTTGGTTATGGAGCCGCGGATAAAGAACAAGTACAAATGATGGTCATGCGACTACTTAACCTGACCATTAAACCTCAGGCGGATGCGGCAGATGCACTAGCAGCAGCAATTTGCCATGCTCATGCATCTGGAAGTATGAGTAAACTGTCTGTCCTTAATGCCTTAGGTGGTATGGCACGTGGACGAAGTCGCTCTAGCAGTCGTAGACGTTAAAGTTTTATTGGTTCACGACTTGAGTAATGGCCTGATTCATCTCAAAAGCCTGTAAACCCCGCATACCTTGTTTTGCAAGTCGGTCGCCAGCTTGAGCGTGAAGGGTAACAATTTCATGTAATGCAATTGCCTTATGGAATTGTGCTTTTAGACTTGCAATCATTCCCGCTAGCACATCTCCCATCCCTCCAGTTCCCATACCAGCATTCCCTTGGGTACAAATATAAAGAGTATCTTCTAAAATCAAACTACCCGCTCCTTTAAGCACCCACAGCCCTGCATATTTTTGTTGTAAGGCATAAATCGCGGAGATTCGGTCATTCTCAATCTGAGTAATGGAACACTCAAGTAATGTTGCAGCTTCTCCTGGATGAGGCGTTAAAGAAATATGTGCATTCAATTTTTGGGGTTGTTTTGCTAAAAACCATAAAGCATCCGCATCTAAAACAATTTCTAGGTGTGTACTCTGATTTAACAAATTAAACCATTGTTGATAGATCTGCTTTGCCCAATCATCACGCCCCAACCCCATTCCAAAACATACTGCATCAACCTGAGATAAAATATCTTTAATAGACTTTTCAGTTAAGTCATTAATATTACGGAGCATAATATTAGGAGCCCGTGACAAAATAGCCTGATGATGCTTTTGATGACAAACCACCGTGACTTTACCCGCTCCCGCATGAAAAGCAGCTTCGGCAGCCATAATTACAGCACCGCCCATTTGTTCATGCCCGCCAACGACTAAAACATGTCCATAACTCCCTTTATGACCAAATGCTAATCGCTTAGGAAGTTTAATATTTGTTGATGTTAAATAGGCTAACGGTTTCAGCTCTTGGTCTATAGGAATTAAATCAATTAAATGAAGCTCTCCTGTATATTCTTTGCCTTGACCTGTAAATAATCCGGCTTTAAGTCCTAAAACTGTAAATGTATGATCAGCTCGTATTGCACAAGGTAAGGTACAGCCTGTATTTGCCTGTAAACCACTTGGAATATCAACAGAAACTTTTAGGCCCGTTTGTTCATTAAATTGTTGAATAGCCTGTTCCCAATCGGCATTCAACTCACGATTCAAGCCAATACCAAATAAAGCATCAATATGGCAATCAAAAATTCTTTCAACATTAAAATTTTGATGAATCGGGACTTTCTTTTCTATAGCGAATTGCACAGCACAATGTAGATTAACTGACTGGCCTAATTCAGCCGCAAATATTTCAACGTGGAATCCTGCTCGTTTTAGATAACTTGCTATAAAGTAGCCATCGCCAGCATTGTTGCCCTGTCCACACCAAACAGCAATATTTTTAATAGACTGCTCTTTAAAAAGTTTAATTAACTGTTGAGCAATTGACCAAGCCGCTTGTTGCATTAAACCTAATGATGAGTTTTGTGCAGCAAACCAGCGTTGCTCCCATGCTTGAATATCATCGCTATGGTAAACTACCGTCTGCATATTATTATCCTCTTCTGTTTTGGTTTATGACATCTTCCGATACATCACGCATTACGGTGCAACAACTTGATCTTCATGAATTAAAAGCGTGGATCAAGGCTCAAGCATTAGACTTGGGTTTTGCTGATTGTGTCATTGCAAAACCAGATGCTCAAGAGCAAATGCCTCGTTTTTTAGAGTATCTTGAACGTGGCTATCATGCAGATATGACCTATTTAGAAGAAAATCTAGAAAAGCGGGCTGACCCCAAGTTATTAGTTCCCGGCACAAAAAGTATTATTTGCGTTCGTATGAACTATTTGGTTGAGTCACCAAAGCCGCGTTATGTACCTTTCGAACCGAACTCTGCAATTATTGCCCGATATGCACGTGGTCGAGACTATCACAAGGTCATGCGTGGTAGATTGAAAACTTTAGCCACACGCATTCGTGAAAAAGTTGGTGATTTTGAATCACGTCCTTTTGCCGATTCAGCCCCTATTTTTGAAAAATCACTAGCTGAAAGTGCCGGAATGGGCTGGACGGGTAAACATACATTGCTCATTCACAAAAAGTCAGGTTCTTTTTTTGTCTTGGGTGAACTATTTACATCACTCGATTTACCTTTTGATGGCCCAACGACCTCTCATTGTGGTTCATGTAGTGCTTGTATTGATATTTGTCCAACTCAAGCCATTGTAGAACCATATATGCTTGATGCACGGCGTTGTATTGCATATTTAACCATCGAATATAAAGGAATCATTCCAGAAGAATTACGTGCTGGTATTGGTAACCGAGTTTTTGGTTGTGATGACTGTCAATTAATCTGTCCATGGAATAGTTTTGCCAAAACTGCGTCCATTAGCGATTTCAATCCTAGAAATGGATTAGACAGCATCAGTCTTTTAGACATCTGGCAATGGGATGAAGCTATTTTTTTAGCTAATACAGAAGGTAGTCCAATTCGCCGAACAGGTTATCAATCATTTAAACGTAATATTGCTATTGGTTTAGGAAATGCTCCCTATTCAACGGAAATTGTAGCTCAACTACAAAATGGCAAAATTTTGCATGATGATATTGTGAATGTGCATATTGATTGGGCAATTGAGCAACAACTCAACCAACTTCAATGATCAAATTAAAAAAATGATGTTTTTTGCCCTATAGCTTTAATACGAATTCTGTATGATTATGTGTAGTGAATTAATGCCATCATCATGGATATGACAATGACTCTACGTAATGATTGGAATCGTGAAGAAATCCAAGCTTTATATGAACAACCCTTCTTGGATTTAGTTTTCAAGGCTCAGCAAGTACATCGCGAGCACTTCACTGCCAATGCGATTCAGGTCAGCACCCTTTTATCGATTAAAACGGGTAAATGCCCTGAAGATTGCAAGTACTGCTCACAATCTGCACATTACGAATCAAAATTAGAAGCAGAAAAACGTATTGCTGTAGAAAAAGTGATTAGCGAAGCAAAAGCTGCAAAAGATTCAGGTTCTTCACGTTTTTGTATGGGCGCAGCTTGGCGTAACCCGCATGAACGCGATATGCCTTATGTGTTAGAAATGGTACGTGAAGTAAAAGCATTAGGTATGGAAACCTGTATGACTTTAGGCATGCTTAACCAATCTCAAGCAGAGCGCCTACAAGTTGCTGGTTTAGATTATTATAACCACAACCTAGATACATCTCGTGAGTACTACTCTCACATTATTAGCACGCGTACTTTTGATGATCGTTTAAATACCCTAGATTATGTTCGCCAAGCTGGAATGAAAGTTTGTAGTGGCGGCATTGTGGGTCTAGGCGAAAGTCGTGAAGACCGTGTTGGTTTATTACATGAATTAGCTACCCTACCAATTCATCCTGAATCTGTACCAATTAACATGCTTGTTCCAATTGAAGGAACGCCTTTAGCAGATGTTGAAAAACTTGATGTAATTGAATGGATCCGTACTATTGCGGTTGCACGTATTATTATGCCGCATAGCTATATTCGACTATCTGCTGGCCGTGAATCATTAAGTGATTCAGATCAAGCATTAGCATTTATGGCAGGTGCAAACTCATTATTCTCTGGTGATAAGTTACTCACCACACCAAATGCAGGTGAAGGTAAAGACCAAGCGTTGTTTAACAAACTCGGCTTAACTGCAGAAAAACCAAAACCAACAGTTGCTGACTTATCAGTAAATGCCATGAGTGCGTAACTCAAGGCATTAAAATAAAAAAAAGCCCTGATTATTCAGGGCTTTTTTTTATTTAGACAGAAGTAACTAAAATTCCATAAGTGGCATTAAGAAATGTCCCTACTCGAATAATGTCTTTTCCTGCTGCATGCGTTACAGACAACTCTTGGCTCAACACATCAAAATTAAAAGCATCAAAAACATCTTGATGATGTAAAAGCCAAGACACTGTATCTGCTATATTATCATCCGCAATATAAGTTAAGGCCTTAAAGTCTTTACTCATAAACAACTCTTAAAATTAAATTTTATGAATTTTATATGAGTTAACTCTACCTTAAAAGCAAATCTAAGCTGCTTTAGGGTTTACTAAAGAACGACCTGACAATAAGCTTGTCAAAGCTTGTGGTGAAAATTCCAAAGAAAGCACATGATTTTTGAGATTAACAGAGTGCTTACTGATCAATGGAAGTAACCCTTCTTCTGTTTCAAAGACATATTCATCTGCAATATTTAAGATACCTTCAAGATTAGTTGTACTTGAAGCAAGATCATGGCTAAAGATGTCATAAATCGTTTGTAAGTTAAACGAAGTCTGCTGCTCCGTTGGGTGCTTAATGAGATAATCCTTCAAAAACAAAACTAGTTTATGAGCAAAGAAAAAGTAATTAGGTTTATAGCTATACTTCATACTATTCATGGAACGGAACTCCAGATTATCTTTTATTGAATTACAACTAAGACAGTAGGAATTGAATCTTAAAAAATTCTTAAAAAATAAATATATTTACAAGATAAATTAAAAAATATTTTTTATATATAAAACAACATCTTAAACAAAAATAACAAGTAATTCTTATCTTAAATATTTCAAAAATAAATTAATTTAATAAAATACAAATACTTAAATATTACTAATTTTTTAATTTTATTTTAAAAATGAATAAAAAGATTTTTTACCAAATGATAAAAAATATATTTCCAAAATATTCATTAATAAAAATAACTGATCAAAATATATATAAATATAATGTTTTTCTTGTTTTTTGATTGAAAAGTGATATATTTCCTTCGCCTTACTTAAGCAGAATAAACTTGCTAAAAAGTAATGGATTTTATTTTAAAAGGCTATTCTGGGGATTTTATGAAAAAGTTTATTTTTATAGCGGCAGTTTCTCTCTTAAATATAACAAATGCACAAGCTGCAGATGGCACAATTACTATTAATGGTCTTGTCACGGATAATACTTGTACAATTGATACTGGAGATAAAAATCTAACAATTAACCTGCCTACAGTTTCATCTCAAACCTTAAAAAATGCAGGTGATGTAGCTGGCCGTACCCCATTTCAAATTAATTTAACGAACTGTGCTTCGGCTGGTAAAGTAGCCACCTATTTTGAACCGGGTGCTACCGTTGACTTTAATACTGGTCGTTTATTAAACCAAGCAACTTCAGGCGGCGCAACAAACGTGAATATCCAGTTGCTAGGCAGTAATAATGCTGTAATCCCTGTACTCGCTACAGGCACGAATGCGGCTCAGACCAACTCACAATGGGTGAATGTTTCGGCAGGTGGTGATGCTGACCTTAACTATTATGCTGAATACTATGCTACAGGTGCTTCTACTGCGGGTACGGTAACATCGCAAGTAAAATACACCATTATTTATCAATAAAATTAAAATTGAAGCTTCTATTTAAAGGTAGAAGCTATCTCCTATCTATTATTCATGATTGAGAATATGACTCATGCTTTTTCGTGGTCGTAAGTTTTTTTGGGGATTAGTTTGCCTACAGGTAGCACTGACTACCACAGGTCATACTGAAATTGTTTTACATGGAACTCGTGTCGTTTATCCTTCAAATGCACGTGAGATCACATTACAACTAAGCAATAATGGGACAGCTCCGTCTCTTGTTCAGGCTTGGATTGATGATGGAAATGCAAAATTAACTCCTGATGAAGCAAATGTGCCTTTCATTATTACTCCACCGATTTCACGAGTAGAAGCAACTAAGGGCCAAACTTTAAGAATTACAGCTCTACCTCATACTTCTCAATTAAGTCAGCAACAAGAATCAATTTTTTGGCTTAATGTTTTAGATATACCTCCTAAACCTGAAGGTAAAACTCAACAAGACCAGACCACTTCTATTTCTAATAATTTTTTACAGCTTGCTGTTCGTTCGCGCATTAAATTTTTTTATCGCCCTATAAATCTAAAAGAAAATATTGAACAACTAAATGAGAAAGTTCAATGGAAAATGAATGATCAATATCTAGTAGTAAAGAACCCGACACCCTTTTTCCTGACTATTAGCTCCATTTTTCAAGGAAGTGAAGGCCATAAAATAGACTTATTACAACAAGGTTTAATGGTTGTCCCTTTTTCCGAAGATAAAATAAAACTAAAAAATAAAAATTTAGCAGATATGAGCTTTGTATATATCAATGATTATGGTGGAAGAGTTGAGCACCCAATAAAGTTCTAACCTTACTGTATTACTTAAAAAACCTAAATACCTATCATGAATAGGCTCTAAAACTATGTCTAAATGGTTTATACCTTATATATGTTTAAAAAGCCCTTTTACTTGTTATGTGGCCTCAAGTATTGCGGTATGTATGCCTTTGGCTGCATATGCCGAAAATAGTACCGATGTTTCAGGTTTCTCAAAAGCAGAGTTTGATAGTAATTTTTTAGTAGGTAATGCGCAAAAAATTGATATTGGTCGTTTCAAATATGGAAACCCCATCTTAGCTGGTGAATATAGCTTAGATGTCTATATTAATGGTCAATGGCTGGGTAAGCGGCGCATGCGCTTTAATGCCAGCTCTCCTAACCTAAATGCCGAAACCTGTTTTACAGAAGCCATGTTACTAGAATATGGCGTAAAAGCTGATGTGCTTAACAAACATTCTCATACATCGTCTCTTTCTTGTGACGCACTCGGAACTTGGATAGATAATGCTTTTTATTTATTTGATAGCTCCCGTTTAAGAATTGATATTTCTATCCCCCAAGTCACATTAGAAAAAAATGCACAGGGCTATATCGACCCACATTTGTGGGATCGAGGTATTAATGCAGCTTTTTTGACATATAACGCGACTGCTTATCGGATAGTTAACGAACAACATGAAAGTACATATGCCTTTATGGGGACTAATCTTGGAGCAAATTTAGCGAGTTGGCAATTTCGCCATAATGGACAATGGAAATGGCAAGACCATACTGATTTTCAAACTGATCATTCTTCTTATACTTCAACAAATACATATATACAAAAAGCATTTCCAAAAATTCATGGGGTTCTGACTTTAGGCGATTATTTTACTAATAGTGATTTTATTGATTCGTTACCGTTTCGCGGCGTAAATATTTCAAGTGATGACCGAATGCTTCCCAACAGTATGCTTGGTTATGCTCCCAGAGTAAGAGGTTATGCAAAAACCAATGCGAAAGTCGAGGTTAGGCAACAAGGCAATTTAATTTATCAGACAACGGTCCCCCCCGGAAACTTTGAAATTAATGATCTTTACCCAACAGGATTTGGAGGCGAGCTACAAGTTTCTGTAATTGAGTCTAATGGAGTAATTCAAAAATTCTCTATTCCATATGCCTCTGTCGTCGAAATGCTACGCCCTCAAATGAGTCGATACTCTTTTACTTTAGGGCAGTTTCGAGATTCAAACCTTAGCCTAAATCCATGGCTGATACAGGGTAAATATCAACGAGGAATTAATAACTACCTCACAACTTACAGTGCGGTTCAAGCAACCCAGCAGTATCTCTCGTTATTAGTAGGCACAGCTTTTTCAACACCCATTGGAGCTGTCTCTTTTGATGCCACTCAATCAAAAGCTGAGTTTGATCATCAATCTAAAATGACAGGTCAAAGTTATCGCTTAAGTTACAGTAGACTATTTTCTCCAACAAATACTAATTTAACATTAGCTACTTACCGCTATTCAACAGAGAACTACCTCAAATTACGTAATGCAATTTTAATTCAAGATTTACAACAACAAAATATTGATAGCTTTTCCGTAGGAAAACAAAAAAGTGAATTCCAGATTACTTTAAATCAAGTTCTTCCAAAGCAATGGGGAAATTTTTATTTAGTGGGTTCATGGATAAACTATTGGAATCAACCCACGACCAATAAACAGTTTCAATTAGGTTATAGCAATCAATTTAAAGATTTAACTTATAGTTTATCCGCAATGAGCAGCGAAGTTGATGAAGGTGGTACTCGCACAGGTCAAGATACGCAGTTCCTAGCTTCTTTATCTTTTCCACTCGATTTTAAGAAAAATTCTTTAACTTTTAATAGTGTTATTGGTGAGGATAGTCAGACTTTAAGCTTCAGTGGCTTTACAGGAAGTCGCTTAAACTACGGCGCATCAATTTCTAATCAGGACCATGGTCAAACCAACCTAAATATTAATGGTACCTATAAAACAAACTATACAACACTAGGTGCTTCATTCAGCCACGCAGATTCATACCAACAAGAAATGCTTAACTTAAGTGGCAATGTTGTTGCACATTCCCAAGGAATTCTGTTTGGGCCAGATCAGGCTCAAACTATGGTACTGGTCTATGCACCGGATGCTGCTGGAGCACAGGTTGGTAACACACCAGGGCTCAGTATTAACAAAAAGGGATATGCCGTTATTCCCTATGTTACGCCTTATCGTATGAATGACATCACCCTTGATCCACAAAACATGTCCACACAAGTTGAACTTGGTGAGAGCAGTTTACGGATTGCCCCTTATGCAGGTTCGATCACTAAAGTTCAATTCTCAACAAAAAAAGGTTATGCACTTTTTATTAGTACAACAACATTAGATGGCTCACATCTACCTTTTGCCGCACAGGTATACAACCAGAATAACGAAGTAATAGGCATTGTCGCGCAAGGCAGTCGCATTTATTTACGAACACCCTTAACCCATGACCGTTTATATGTGAAATGGGGAAATACAAGTACTGAAAAATGCGAGATTGAATACGATATAGCGGATCAAATAAAGCATAACAACCAACCAATTATTATGACAAAGGCAGTCTGTAAATGAATAATATTTTAAAAAAAATTGGATTTTTGGCAGTGAGTCTATTTGCTTATAGCCATACAAATGCAAATTGTAATTTAAGTAAAGGATTTACTACCGTCGATATTCCAATGAATATAGGTAAAATCGTAGTAAAACCAAATGATCCCATAGGAACAATCTTACAAAAGAATACTTTTACAATATCTCCCAATAATTCAACCGCGACTTGTAATCGTGCGAGTGATCAAATTATTGCAGCTCTCCCCTTAAATTATCCAATTAGCCCAATAGGTAATAATGTTTATGCAACCAATATTCCCGGTATCGGTATCCGTCTTTATCGCGAAGCAGCCGATGCTTCAGATTTTTCAGGATATTATCCCTATAGACGCACATTAACACCAAATAAAGCATATACGCTTTCCCCAGGGTATTTTGTTATGGAGGTGATTAAAACTGCCATGACAACAGGTTCTGGAGCACTAGTCGCAGGTCGTTACAGCACCTATTATGTATCAGGACAACAAAATCGCCCATTTTTAACTACTACTGTATTAAGTAATGCCCCTATTCTTATTGCGTCTTCATCTTGTGAAATTCAAAATGGTGTAGATTCACCAGTTCAACTTCCAACCGTGATGAAATCAGGCTTTAGAGCGATTGGGTCAACCCAAGGAGAACAGAATTTTAATCTGTCAATCTTATGTAATGGCGGCGAAAACAACTCTGGGATCGCTACGAGCAATACGATCAGCTTAAGTTTTGATTATAATTCTGATAACTCAAATAATCAGGTGATTAACAACAGTGCCGCGAATTCAATCAAAGCCAACGGTGTGGGTGTCGAACTGTTATGGAATATGAATGGAGCAAATCAGCCGATTCAAAAAGCAAGCAAACTAAATATAGGTATGGTGAGTTCCAACCAAACTGTTGAATATGATATTCCTTTAACTGCTCGTTACTATCAGACTGCCACCAATGTAACCGCAGGTGAGGTTAAAGCCACAGTGACGGTGACGATTCAATATGATTAACAACTATCTATAAAATTACTAAAAAATAAGCTCAATGCTACCAAGAGAACTCAAAAACTCATAATTTTCAAACTTTGTAGTTCTATTAAAAAATCACATAAAAAAATGCTCATAAGCAAAAATAGCAAATGAGCATTAGTGATAACCACTTAACCTGAAATACAAATTGTGGGAAATAGATCACAATTTGCATGAGTATAATTTCAAAAATCAGCTTAAAGATCAAGTCTTTTTTTTAACAAAAATTCTAAAAGACAACATAAGACATTGTTCTAAATAAATTAAATAAATAAATTTTATTTATAAAAGCTATTTTATAGTGTTTCTAAAGAATTATCATTCTATTAATTAATAAAAACTTAATTTTAAGAAAAATTAAAAGATAGCCCTCAAGTCACCCAAATAAAAATTTATTTTTAATTTCAAAGATTTAAGTCAAAACCATAAAAATTTAAATTTCAGAGAATTACATAATTTATAATAAAAAAAACATAAATAAATTTAGAAATCCCCTTCAATTGCCAATAATATCTTTAGACTTTTTATCAGAACGTAACATGCTCATTTTTTGGAAAATATTATGTATCTTATTACTAAGTCTAGGTGCTACAAGTATAGGTTTTGCGATTAGTAACATTGATCTTTTTCTTTTTTTTATAGGTTTACTTTTATTAACCTCCTTTATCTTAGCTTTAAAACAAGCACGTGAAGATGCGGGTTTCTTTCCTGATAATTAAACTAATATAAGTTTCTTAGATATAGAATCAGCAATAAAATCATGGTTGAATATGCGCTATAGTTTATAGGGTGGTCATCAAATTATGTCTAAAAATTCTTCAGACGCTGGAATTTTTTTATGGATGACTTACCAGACTATGCAAAAGATGGGCTTAGATGCAGCATCTATTTTTGCAAGTGTAAATTTGCCTAATCAACCACCCGATAAAAATATTCGCAGAGATAATTCTACCCAACAACGATTTTGGACAGCCGCTGAAGAAATTAGCCAAGATACAGACATTGGTCTACATGTAGGTAAGCAAATGCCCCCTTTCAGAGGGTTGGTCATTGAATATTTATTTTTGAGCAGCTCTACATTTGGTGAAGGATTGCAGCGCGCACTAAGATATCAAACTCTACTTACAGATGTATTTAGCCTTTACTTAACCATTAATGAAGATAAAGCTATATTATCGGGTTTTGAGCATCCCGTAAGACATTATCTAGAATGTGGAATTGGTATTTTTCTTAATTTTTTTAAATATATTACGAATAATGAATTCAGACCTACTCACATTACTCTACCTTATCAACAAGGTGCCTCGCCTGAAACTTATCAAGAGATGTGGGAATGCCCCGTCATTCTAGACCAAACAAAAGGTACTATTGTTTTTCCTAGTGTACTATTAAATAAGACCTCGCCAGCTGCTGAACCAGAATTATTAAAAATCCATGAAACTCTTGCGGAACAACAGTTATTAAATTTAGAAAAGCACCAGCTCATTCATGCGATTGAACGTTTGCTTAGTAATGGATTACTTGAATCTGGGCAATTTGATCAAAAATTGATTGCAGAACAATTAAACCGCAATCCTCGGACTCTTCGCGCTGATTTACAAGCTATTAATACAAATTATGAAAAGATTCTAAATCAACATAGAGAAAAACTTGCCAGACGGTTGCTTGCTAATACACAAGAAACTATTGATCAAATTGTTTATTTAACCGGTTTTTCAGAGCCCTCTGCATTCACACGCGCATTCAAACGATGGACCAATGAAACTCCAAGTGCTTATCGACACCGCAAACAAAAACAATCAAATTGATTCTAAAGGCAATTGGTCTACTGCCTATTAGGTCAAAGGGATAAAACGTTCTTCTTTTACAATGAATTTAAATTGTGATTAAGAAGAAGTACTCAATATGTTTGGATTTCCTGTAGGTGTTTTTGTTGCCAATGGTCTTGAATGGTACTTTCATAAAGTCTGGTTACATGAATTTCCAAGCAAGTATCGCAATAGTCCACTTTTCACCCATATCGCACATCATAAGCGTGCCCGTTTAAATGGCTTTCATGATGAAGGCTATGCCGAATCTATGCTTAAAAATGCTGAAATTTATAATGAAAAAACAGCCTTAATTGGATTAGCAGGTGCTGCTACCATTTTTTTACCTGTAGCTCCTTTTTTTGCAGCGGGCCTTTATTATGGTATATGGAATTATTGGCGTGTGCATGCTAAGTCTCATTTAGATCCAGAATATGCAAAAAAGCGTATTCCTTGGCATTATGATCACCATATGACAAGTAATCAGAATGCTAATTGGTGCGTTACTAAACCTTGGTTTGACTATATTATGGGAACAAGAGTAACTACCGAAGTATCTCAGACCGAAACTAATCCTTTAGGGATAAAATTACCTAAATGGGTAGAAAAACCTATTAATTCAGCTGCTAGACGTTTACTTGCTAAGTCTTTTGCCAAAATTGATTTAAACTCTCGTCAAGATGAATCTAATTTACGTGAAGGCATAGAAGTTAGTCTGACCTAGTGTATTGATCTAACTAAATTCAAAAGAAGCTGCGGAAAAATGGCAGCTTCTTTAAACAGACGTCTAAGATTTAGCATTTATTAGCCAAGTTTATATTCTAAAAGGCTCGAAACAACTCACCAGGAAATCCATTACTACACGTATTGCAGGGCTATGCCGCAAATCTTCATGGGTTACCAACCAGATTTCAGCACTCATAGGATGATCGTCTTGCAATCTTATCAAGTTACTCAGTGTTCCTAAAAAATCAGGTAAGACAGCTAACCCAGCTTCACCACATGCTGCTCTCCACTGAAGTTCAGGATGGTTTGTGACCATTATAGGTTCTTTATGGCCTAATTTTTCTTTTAATTTCTGCTGTTTTTGGCCATGTACTCCACCTACCTCTACGCTAATCCACTCATAATTTTCAGGTTCTGTTGAAGCCAAATAATTTGAAGCAGCATATATTCCAAAAGGAATTTCACCTACTTTACGAGCAACTAAATTTTCATCCTTAGGACGTCCAAATCGTACAGCAATATCAGCTTCACTATGCTGTAAAGATACATAATGAACATCACCGAGCACACGTAATTTTAATTGTGGATAATGACGATAAAATCTTCCCAGATGAGGCATGATAAGATGCGCCGCCGTTAAAGGAGGCATACTAATAGAAACACTCCCCATTACTTCTTGCTGACCTGCCTGAGTTAAACGTTCAATAGAAAAAGTTTCTTCCATCATACGACCGACGACTTGTGCAAGACGTTCCCCATCTGGGGTAAGTATGTATGTGCGTGGTCTACGATCCACTAATTTAAGTTTTAAGTTTTGTTCTAGCTGCGCAATTCTTCTGGATACAGTTGCATGATCTACGCCCAATTTTCTTGCGGCAGCAGACAGTGACTTCTCTTCAGTAAAAACTGAAAAGTAATGTAAATTTTCCCAATCTATCATTGTGCAAATTTTCACATCAGAAGTGTATTAATACGGAATTGTACACCTTTATATAATTGCCCAGAATAAAACCTTTCTTAAGGGAGCCTGTCGATGAACAGAACGGTGGCTTATGCCTATGCTGGTGTTGTAATAACGATGTTTTTTTGGGGATCAGCATTTAATGCAATGTCTTATATTATTCAACATATGCCTCCGCTATCTGCCGCATCTGAACGGTTTTCAATTGCAAGCCTAGGCTTACTCCTGATCTTTTCAATAACAGGCAAACTAAGATGGGCAGCCTTAAGTCAGAATTTATTTATCTATCTTATTATTGGGGTTGTCGGCATTGCGGGATTCAACATAGGTTGCTTTTATGGTTTACAGACTACATCTGCGGTGAATGGGGCCTTAATTATGGCAACTACACCGTTGATGACCTTATTAATGACAATTGTATTGGACGGTGAAAAACTTACCCCTAGTAAGTTTTTAGGCGTTTTATTCGGCTTAAGTGGCGTATTACTCGTCATTAGTCAAGGACATATAACAACGTTACTTCACCTAAAAATAGATATTGGAGACCTATTTATATTGTTAGGGGCTTTTGGATTTTGCTTAGCTAATGTTTTATCTCGCCGCTATGTAAAAAATGCCACTCCGCTAGAAACAACGACTTTTTCTATGATGTTCGGGGCAATAACACTTGGCGTGTTGAGTATGATATTTGAAGATCCTCTTACAGCCATCACTTCTGCGCCTGTAAATGCCCATTTAGCCATGGGATATGTAATTATCTGCTCTACAATGATTGCTTATTTATTCTGGTTTAATGGCATACAAAAGTTAGGCGCTGGACGTGCTTCCGTCTTTTTTAACTTTGTACCAGTGTTCAGTATGCTGATCGCCCTCCTTACAGGACAGTCTCTCAATATCTGGCAATTGGTAGGTACAGCTTTAGTCATGCTTGGTGTAATAAGTAGCGGAGGTCTTTTAAAAATTAAAGGAACTCCTCTTATAGTTAAACATTGTACAAAATAGGAAATATGCTGCTACATTAAAAATTCTATATTTATCATGTAGCAGTATTTTCAAATATAAAAAACTATTTATTTAATAACTTCTTTAATTTTATAAGTTTTATTTTTAAAATATATTTTTACATTTTTGATTATTTATCACAAAAGCTCATCTTAATTATTCCGTTGTAACAAATAATATATGTTTCTTTAAAACTTAATCAAAGATTGCCATATATAGTTTTAAAACAACCAATGGAGATATTAAAATGAAGCTGGATTTTACAACCATTGAAAAGCAAGCTAAATTGCTACAAGAAGAGCAAGAAAAAATAGAGCAACAAGATCATGACTTTCAAGTTGCTTTAGATAAACACAGAGAATCTTTAAAGAATTTATTTAAAGATCTTTTCTCTGACCATGAAATTAAAACAGAAAATGGAGGTCATTTTTGTGTGAATTTTGGAAATTTTAAAATTTCTTTATTAATTGAAACTGCTAAATTTGAGAACGGTGTTCCTGTAAAATTAAATTCGGTGAACCCTGTTATTGTTAAATTTAAAAAAGACAAGCCAGTTGCAAAAGCACAATTTACCGATGCAACTCAATATTTAGATAATTATTCAGAAACTCCAAACTATCAATATTATTATAAACAAGAAGATAAAACTCAACTCGTCCAATTCTCTGAACTTCCAACTTTTTTTCAAGCTATATTAGACACGAATGTATAAAGTCAGGCCCTCAATAGAGGGCTTTTTTATATATTATTTTTTTATCTTTTAAATCTATTAAAAACAAAATCAATCTAATTAATTTTTTATTTATCTATGAAATATTTAAGCCACTTTTAGGTTCTACAGCCTCAAAAAGTATTTGATTCTTTCCAAAATTACTTGTATATACATGTTTGTATTTGTTTGTACAAATGCGGACTTAATAAAAATAGAGTGGACTCTTAAAGGACAGGGAGAGTGTAATGGACTCATCGGCTGAGAAACCAAATAGTAGTTTTATTGAAAACCGAAGTATTGATTTTATTCCAGAGAATGAAAGACATGGCAGAGTGTTTGCTCAATTCACTCTCTGGTTTGGTGCCAATTTGCAAATCACGGCCATTGTGACGGGTGCACTAGCAGTTGTATTAGGTGGAGATGTTTTTTGGTCGATTATTGGTTTATTTGTGGGACAGTGTTTTGGTGCTGCTGTCATGGCTCTACATGCTGCTCAAGGTCCAAAACTTGGCCTTCCGCAAATGATTTCAAGTCGTGTTCAATTTGGGGTATATGGTGCGTGTATTCCAATCATACTCGTCTGTCTCATGTATATTGGATTTACAGCAACTGGAGAAGTACTCGCAGGTAAAGCAATAGCGCACCTAGCACATGTCAGCAATACAACTGGCATCTTAATTTATGCTTGCTTTATTATCTTATTTGCAACGATTGGATATCGTTTAATTCATGTGGTAGGCAAAGTAGCCAGTATTATTGGCTTGATTGCTTTTGTTATCATTTTGACTCAAATTTTAGCTCTTTCTCATTTCTCAGAACTCTTAGCAGTACGTCATTTCAGTTGGTCTTCATTTTTACTAGCAGTTTCACTTTCTGCTTCTTGGCAAATCTCTTTTGGACCATATGTTGCAGACTACTCTCGTTATCTTCCAACCAAAACATCTTCATCTCGCGTTTTCTGGGCGGTTGGCTTAGGTTCTTTATTAGGTTCACAAATTTCAATGACCTTAGGCGTTTTGATTGCTCAGGTTGCAAACGGGAATTTTGTTGGAAATGAGGTTCAATATGTGGTTGGAATGAACCCTATTGCCCTAGCCGTGACCTTTTTATATTTTAGTATTGCTTTCGGGAAAGTTACTCTGACGACCTTAAATGCCTACGGTAGTTTTATGTGTGTTGCTACGATTTGGAATAGTTTTAAATCGACAAATCAAATTTCAAAAATAACAAGATTATTCATTGTTCTTGCTATGGTGGTCATTTCTACCTTTATAGCAATTATTGGCGAGCACACTTTCTTAAGTGCTTTTAAAGCATTTATTTTGTTTTTACTTACCTTTTTTATTCCATGGAGTGCAATTAATCTGGTTGATTACTACTTTATCTCTAAAGAAGAATGTGATGTAGATGCGCTCTATGATCCAAATGGCAAGTATGGCCGTTGGAATCGAATCGGTATTACTTGCTACTTTTTAGGTATTTTGATTCAACTGCCATTTATTGATAGTAAATTCTATACGGGGCAAATTGCTGCCATGTTAGGAGGAATCGATTTATCATGGCTTGTTGGACTGATCACTACAGCACTGATTTATTATATTTTCGCAAAAAAGGCTCAACTCAAATTTTCTAAACAGTTAGTCATTGACCAAATTAAATAGTAAAACTCAATAAGCTATCAAAGTCGAATACTTTGATAGCTTATTGCAATAATTTGAGGGCTATTCTTGTAGGGCTTTACCCTGTGCTGAAATAGGTAGCCCAAATAATTTATCGAAGCTCCAATTAAAAATAAAAGTGTAGATGGGAATAATGATAATAAAGGCCACGTCTAACCAAAAAGCAGCAATCAGAGAGATATCCATCCACCATGCAATAAGAGGAATTAAAAACAGGACTAAAGTAAGCTGAAAACCAATTGCATGCCCAACTCTACGTTTGACTGTACGGATATTACTGCTTTGCCTTGCCTCCCACTTCTCATATAAAATATTGTAGATAAAATTCCAAGTTACAGCGATGGTCGTAATCATGACAGAAAGTGGTCCTGTATGTTCCACACTATCACCTGCCAAAAAAGCTAACCCTACTGATGAAATAATCATTCCAATCACTTCATAAGAAGAAACATATACGATTCGACGCTTTACACCTTGCATAATCAACAAACTCTGCTTAATTTTTTATATTTTAATTTCAGTTAAAATCATATATAAAGTTAATAGTTTTCAGTTTTGCTGACATCAAAATGAATTTTAACAGTGAAAATATTGAACTCTTTATCACCGTACTCGATGCGGGATCTTTCTCTGCGGCCGCTCGTAAATTAAATCGGGTACCTTCGGCAGTCAGCATGGCCATTGCTAATTTGGAAGCAGAATTGGGGTACACCTTATTTGAACGAACTCCTCGAAAGGTCATTCCAACCTCTACGGCATTAGCTTTAGAGCCTCAAGCTCGCATTATTTCCGAACAGCTTAGGCTATTTAGTACGCATGCCCATGAACTTTCTTTAGGGCTTGAAACTAAATTACGCATTGGCGTTGTTTCAGATGTAAATACCAAATTATTATTTTATTCAATAAAAAAACTAGCCGATAAATTCCCATTACTTAATATAGAAGTTATTACTGCCCCTCAAGATGACATCGTCAATTTACTTTATACGGAAGAAATTAGTCTCTGCTTAGCCGGCTCAGACCTAAATATAAAAATGCGTGAAAATTTGCAATTGGTAATGACGGAAACAGTAGTTGCCACGATTTCGTCTAGTCATAGTCTTCTACAAGAGAAAACAAAGCAGTTTTCTATTGAAGAGTTAATCAATATTAGACAAATTGTAGTAGCGAGTAGTGACCATGAAGTGACAGATTCTCGTTCAATTATTGGTGCAATGTACTGGAAAACGAATAGTTTACAAACAGCAATTAATATGGTTGAAGCAGGACTCGGCTGGGGAAATTTTCCATTATCATTAGTACAAGAAAAAATCGATCAAGGTCAGTTAGTTCTTTTAGATTTTAAAAATACCAAAAATCATTTACCCCTATCCATTTATTTAATTTGGCTTCAAGACCGTCCATTATCTAAAGCGGCTCGAGAACTCATCCAAATGATTCAAGAAAATTTATAACTTTTATATTTTAGTTCTGAGCAAGCATAAGTCTCTCTTTATGGTTTTATTTCTGGTTATATATATTTATTTTAAAAATTTAGAATATTGTTCTGCCCTATTTTCTCAATATTACAAAAAGCAAGAAGCCTACTTAAAAAAGCAGGCTTCTTACTGTATTTCAGGACTAAGCAATAGTTTTTTATTTTGGAATAATACATTTATACTTTATTAAAACCTAGCATTTTAGTCAAGAATAAAATCAATAAAATACAATCATTTGACTTCAGCGTGAAAACAGTCACATTTTAAGTTTTATATAGAAAACATATTAGAAAAAGAAAGAAATTTCAATGAAAAAAATCTCATTTTCTCTACCAAAAAGCACTAATTTTTTAATAAAATGAGATAAATCGCTTAATTTTAAGATGACCTCACTTTCATTCATTATTTTTTTATTTCACCCTTAAAGCTTTACTTATCAACTTTAGATACTTTGCTTCTTAATATTCTATGAGTAATTTAAGATCATATCCTATATTTAAAAGCATGAAAAAAATTATTCACATATTCTGAAACAAAATTAATTTTATAAATATTATTTTTATTCTTAGTTTTAGAATGTTAATTAGGGGCTCTGATTCAAATCAATTAGAAAAAATTTAATTATCTTTAATATATTTATTACAATTTCTATAAATTCACAGAAAAATCCATATTAAAAATAATAAATCATCAATTCTATAAATATAATTTCCTGATTTAATTTTATTCAAAATATTTTTATAGTTATTATTAAAATAATTTTCGATCAAAAATTTATAAATTGTGCACAATACATATATATACAAATCAGCTTGTGCTCTACTACTTTTCATTAAACTGATCTAACTTTATTTTGTCAGCATTATCCAAACAACCTCCCACAACTTGGTTAAATTTCAAACGATATGTATTTTAAAAGCATTAATAATTCGAATCGAAAAGACAATGAGGACTCTATCGCTATAAACTGCTGGCTGGAATAAGTTCTAATTGATCGATAAATAACTTAGTACACTTTACTCGTGAAGTACTCATACGCTAGAATCCATATCGCTTGTAATACTTAACCAAAATAACACAATTTTTTTTGAGTCTGCTATGCACCTACTTTAGAAAATGACTTGTGTTTAATTAAAAAATTGATTAGTATTGCACGCACTGAAAAGCCTTGAGATTAAAAGCTTTTCTTGTATATAGGGCCTATAGCTCAGTTGGTTAGAGCAGCGGACTCATAATCCGTTGGTCCACAGTTCAAGTCTGTGTGGGCCCACCAAATACGAACCTCATAAACCAAAAAGTTTATGGGGTTTTTTAATATGCATTCGAACAGAATATGGCTCACCGTTATAAACAATACTTAAAATTTAATTATCAAATTTTAAAATATATTTTTATTTCCAAATTTTAACTTTTTTAAAATAAATTTTCTTCTTGTGCTGAATATTTCTATTGCATCAATTAGGCTAAGATTTGTTTCCGCATAGTTTCCGAATGCTCTAATTGAGTATCCCAGAACTTTTCCCATAAATCACAATACTCTAAGCATATCTTTTCAATATAGTTATAATCTTCTTCTGTACAAGCTTGCATCAAGACATACCACAAGTCTTCTTCATGATCATCATCCGCGGCTTCGGCACTCTCATCTTCAGAAATACCATGTACATGATAATAACCACCACCCTCCACCTCCAAACCTACGGCTTTAGTTGCTTTACGTAAAGGTGGACTGTAAAGGATGACCTCTTCTTCCGCGACTGCTAATAAGGCTGAAACAGCTTTATAGTCATGATAAGCATTTTCTAAAAACACTCTAACTTGATCTGCAATATCACTTGGTTGATAAGTCAAACGATCTTCTTCTGTAATACCAAAATCATTTAATACATCTTCAAATAAAGGATAATGGGCATATTCTGGGTTTCCCTGATAATAACCATCTTTGTCTAAACCTGGTCGAAACCCAAACTCATCAAAGATATTTAGACTTAAAAGAAAACGTGGAAACATTTTTGCGCCAGCATGCAACCTTGGCTCTAATTGTTTAGTTTGAAATTGGGCCATGAGCAGTGCATCAGTAAAAGTTTGTACAATTGCATGACGATATTCTAAGTGAATTTTTTTTAAATTTTCTTTATTAATTTTTCCGTTATTTAAAATATCAATTGCAGGATGATGTGACACAGCATGTTTAGCAATTTTTGTTCTTAATTGGGTCAAAAAGTCTGAATTTTTTTCCCATAGTTCGGCTGAAATGCTTTGCTTCATCCCTGCGAGAGCTTTCTTTCTAGGATTATTAAAATTCTCAAATTTCTTAGGCATATCTACTCTCATTAAACTTATTGAAGCCTGATCGATTTTTACATATTTTATTATAAAAACAATGACTTAAATTAATATTTAAATATGTTCCCTCATTAATCAATATTAGAATTAAAATCATACGAAATCAAATAGAAATTTAAAAAAAACTTAAGCTAATGATAATCATTATCACAATATAAACTTGTATCCAAGCCCTTTTTTTACTATGATAATTGATATTAAAATTTTAATTTTTTAGATTAAGTTATAATTAGTTCTAACTATATGGAATAGTAATGTCAAAAAAAGAAGATATTATAAATACTGCTTTAAATTTATTTAATCAGATTGGCTACAATGCAACAGGTGTTGATCGTATTATTGCTGAATCTAACGTTGCAAAAATGACATTTTATAAATATTTCCCTTCAAAGGAAAAATTAATTATGGAGTGTTTGCAGCATCGAAATTTAAATATTCAAAATTCAATTAATGAACAACTAAATTTACGTCAAGATGCTAACCCACTTGAGAAAATTCAAATTATCTTTAATTGGTATATTGAATGGATCAATAGTGAAACATTTAATGGATGTTTATTTAAAAAAGCATTTATTGAAGTATCTAAACAATATACTTCAATTCGTGAACCATTTTACGAGTATACGAAGTGGTTAACTCATTTACTGCAAGAACAGCTCACTAAATTAGGTATAGAAAACCCTACTCCACTTACTCACATCATTATTTCTATTATTGATGGGATGATTATTGATGGAACAACAGATAAAACGCTTATTAACCCTGAAAAAATTTGGCAATATATTGAATATTTAATTCATGAAGAGATACCTCAGCAGGTCTCTTAATTTTAAAATTATCTAGGTTTATTAAGTTTAAAAGAAAAATAAAAAAGAACTTTTTAAATCTTCTATAGCTTAGATAAGCTTAATTCTTAATGCGCTACTTTAGCTTTCATAATTTTTCTAGGCTTTTTTACAAACTCATATTAGAATCCTGAAAATTTATCACCTTGCACTGATCTATGAAAAAATTTCTAGGTAACTCTATCTTTAAAGCTGCTGGTTGGACCTATAATGTAGATCCCAAAATTCTTGAAAAAAAACAAGTTATTATTGGCTTTGAACATACCTCAAATCTAGACGCAGTGCTATCTATTGCTCTCTTCCAAATTTTAGATATTAAGATTCATACTTTAATAAAGAAAGAACTTTTTAAAGGTCCCCTTAAGCCAATTTTAGAAAAACTTGGTGGCATTCCCGTTGACCGTAAAGCAAGTAAAGATATTGTTTCTCAAATGGTTGAACAATTTCAAAATCATGAAACATTTAACTTGGTGATTGCTCCGGAAGCTACTCGTGCGAAAGATGGTTCTGAACGTAAAGCTATCCGTACAGGTTTTTGGCATATTGCTAAAGCAGCTAATGTTCCTATTGTACTTATGTATGCCAACGCACGAAGCAAACAAGGCGGAATTCTAGGCAAAATTTACCCAACAGACTTACAAAAAGATTTGGAAACCATTAAAGAGCTATATGCGCAATTTGACATAGACGTCAAAATTAACTAAATCAAATTAGACTTGATTCAGCCTAATCTCACTCATTAGGCCTTAAGCTTATTATTCTTATTCAATTGGCTAACAAAACGCAGGACAACAGTTTTCAACAAAACTAAGCCTATGCTAATATTCCAGCACTTTTGCATTTTCTTTTTTGGAGTTCACGTCCATGGCGGGTCATTCTAAATGGGCCAATATTAAGCATCGTAAAGCGAAACAAGATGCAAGTCGCGGTAAAGTTTTTACTAAATATATTCGTGAAATTGTGACTGCTGCCAGACTTGGTGGTGGAGATGCTGCTAGCAACCCTCGTCTGCGTGCAGTAGTTGAAAAAGCTCTTTCAGTTAATATGACACGTGACACCATCAACCGTGCAATCCAACGTGGTGCCGGTGGTGAAGATAATGATGATTTAAAAGAAGTAACTTACGAAGGTTATGGTGTTGGCGGTGTTGCTGTTCTTGTTGAAACAATGACAGACAACTTAAACCGTACAGTACCAGATGTACGTCACTGTTTTAGTAAAACAAATGGTAACTTAGGTACAGCAGGTTCTGTCGCTTATCTATTTACTAAACGTGGTGAAATTACTTTTGAAGATGTTTCTTTAGAAGACAAAATCATGGAAGTTGCTTTAGAAGCTGGCGCTGAAGATATTGAAATTTCTGAAGATGAAATTTTGGTCATTACGTCGCCAGAAACTTTTGGTGAAGTTCAAGATGCTCTTACTGCTGCTGGTTTGAAATCTGACAACGCAGAAGTAGTCATGAGCCCATCAACAAAAGCCGAAATTACTGATGTCGACCAAGCAAAACAAATTCTTAAAATGATTGATATGTTTGAAGATCTCGATGATGTGCAAAACGTTTATACCAACGTTGAATTCACAGATGAGGTTTTGGCTCAACTTGATGCCTAAATCAAACATTTGAATTAAAAAAAGCGCACCATTAGGTGCGTTTTTTATAGTTTATTTAATAAGTTATAGCAGTTAAAAACATTATATTTTTTAATAACAAAGCTGGAATGCAACGCAACCACATTGTCAATTTTTCCAATACGTCTTAATAAAATTTCACTGTAATCATCCATGTTACGTGCTACAAGTTCCAAAATAAAATCGGCACTTTGCCCTGTCACTAGAAATGCATTGGTCACTTCAGGAATTGCTTCTATTTCGGAAAGGAACTTATCAAATGTTTCAGTGTCATGCTTACTCAATGAAACTTGCAATAAGATGTGCAAGGTAAAGCCGAGTTTACTAAAATTAATTTCCCTTTTGAGCTGTCCCATAACGTTGGCTTCAATCAGGTGCTTAATCCGGCGATGCACAGAACTGACTGACAGATTGATCCGTTCTGAAAGTTCATTCAAATTTAAGTCTTCATGAGACAAAATTTCTAGAATTTGTTTATCAAAACGATCCAACTCCATTGTTATCTCCAGCCAGCATTTTACAGTGAGGACAGTATACCCTATACAACTCCTCTGCATTTAAAATAGGAAGATTTAAAAATAGCTAAAACGTTTATTTCTTTTATATATTTTATTGCAGCTATGCATTTTAACCGTGCAAATAGCGAAGCATATGAGTCATTTTAGAGAGAACATTTCATGTTCTCATTTAATTTTTTCAATATAAAGTCTTATTCCCACTACTATTCGGACGTAGACCGATGATAATCATAGAAATTTGATTATTTTTCTAAATTCTTAAAGTTGGCATTATTATTGTTATGTATTTGCAGGAAAATTTTTATCCATGTCGGGGAATTCCTGTGAATAAGATCAAAACATTAGTATTGGCAATGAGTACTTTAGGCGTAACTAGCATAACAATGCCTTTGCATGCCGCCACAGATGCTGAAGTTAATGCATTACGTAATGAAGTAAATGATTTAAAACAACTGGTCCAGAAACTATCTGATCAACAAAAAGCAGCTTTGTCAGTCAGTGCTCCACCAGCACCTCCTGCAACACCAGCTACGTCTACCTCTCCTCTATCAAAACCGGGTTGGATGGCAATGGCAGATGGGCAAACCCAAGTTAAGCTTTATGGGAATGTCCGTGTAGATGCAACCTATGACTTTAAAGGATCAAATGGTAGCATTTCAAATGGCGCCAACTACCCTTTAAATAAAGATGACCCAAGACAAGATTCTTTAAATGTATCTGCGGCAACCTCACGAATTGGCTTAGATATTACTCGACCTACTCAATACGGAGATTTAACGGGTAAAATTGAAGCCGATTTCATGGGTGGAAATGGAGATAATGGCAATGGAACCTTCCGTGTTCGCCATGCCTATATGTCTTTAGGTAAATGGTTAGCAGGTCAAACCACTTCACCTTTTGTAAATACAGATACATCGCCAGAAACTCTAGATTTCACTGGAGCTGTTGGTACAGGCACTACGCGTACAGTACAAGTTCGTTACACTCAGCCAATTAATGCACAACAGAAAATATTAGTTGCTTTAGAAGGTGGTGATGTTGAAAAAGTGAGTAATGCTGCTGGTGGAAGTCGCTTCCCTGCTCTCACAACCCGATATGATTTCAAAACTGGAGATAATAAAGGCCTATTACAATTACATGGTCTTGCACATGAAAACCGAGTAGCACCGAAAGATGGCACTTCTGAAGAAAAATTTGGTTGGGGTGTAGGCGTTGGCGGTAAATATGATTTAACTCCTCAAGATAGCTTGGTGGCTAATTATTATCATGTTAAAGGAGATGGCCGTTATTTATCTTATAGTAATTCTGCTTATGCCTATGACACAACAACACAGGATATTAATTTAGGTGAATTTGATAGTGCCGTGATTGGATATCAACGAAAATGGAGTCCTATTCTTCGTTCTACTTTTGCAATAGGCGGTATCCAATATAAAGATGATAGCGTTTACGCAAATAGCAATTTAACCAGTACCAGTTATAACAAAGAAATTTATAATGCCTTAGTCAATTTAATCTGGAATCCAGTTAAAAATATTGATTTAGGTGCAGAATATACTTATGGTCAGCGAGAAACTTTCGCAGGCGATAAGGGTGATTACTCGCGTGTCAATTTATTAGCAAAATATAATTTCTAAAAATTCGATGTAATAAAAAAGAGCCTTTAAAAGGCTCTTTTTTATTAACACTATTAGTGCATGGCTTGAATTTTTTCTAAGAAAAGTTTAGCGCGCTCGTGACGAGCATCTAAATTATCAAAAAACTCATGCGTTGGGCAATCTTCTAAAATCTTACCTTCATCCATAAAAATTAAACGGTTAGATACTCTTTTAGCGAAGCCCATTTCATGTGTAACACACATCATGGTCATACCTTCATGTGCAAGCTGCACCATTACTTCGAGTACTTCACCGACCATTTCTGGGTCAAGTGCAGAAGTTGGTTCATCAAACAACATACAGATTGGGTCCATGGACAAGCCACGTGCAATCGCTACACGTTGCTGCTGTCCACCAGACAATTGCCCCGGAAACTTATCTTTATGTGCAAGCAAACCTACACGCTCTAGATATTTCAGACCTTTTGCACGAGCATCGGCAACTGAACGCTTTAACACTTTAACTTGAGCAATTGTTAAATTTTCCAAAACGGTCATGTGTGGAAAAAGTTCAAAGTGTTGAAAGACCATTCCCACTCGTGAACGGAATTTAGCAAGATCCGTTTTTGGATCCTTCAGAGAAACGCCATCAACAATAATATCGCCTTGTTGAAATGGTTCTAACGCATTTACTGTTTTAATGAGTGTTGATTTTCCTGAACCAGACGGCCCGCAAACAACAACGACATCACCTTTTTCAATACTCGTCGTGCAATCTGTTAAAACCTGAAAATCACCATACCATTTAGAGATATGTTGGATGTCTATCATTGGCATTTAAAATCTCCAATTAGCGAATGATGGCAATTTTTTGCTGTAAGCGTTTGACTAATTGCGACAGCACAAACGAGCTACAGAAGTACACTACAGCGACGATTAAATAGAATGTTGCTTTCGTTTCAGGACCATAAGTATTAGCCAATGTATCTGCACGACCTAAAAAGTCTGGGGCACTAATTACATAAACTAATGAGATATCCTGAAATAAAATAATTGTTTGAGTTAATAATACTGGGAGCATGTTACGAAAAGCTTGAGGTAAAACCACGTAGCGCATTGATTGACCATAGGTAAAACCTAACGCGTAACCTGCATTTACCTGACCTCTTGAAATAGACTGAATGCCTGAACGTACAATTTCCGAGAAAAATGCAGCCTCAAAAATAGCAAAAGTCACAACACTCGAAAACAATGGTCCCCAATATGTATCAGATTGAAACTCAAATATTTTCGGCAACAAAAAGTAGAAAATAAAGATGACCTGAATCAATGGAATACCACGAAACAGATCGACATAAAATTTTGCGAAATTACTTGCGATGGCATTGCTAGACAAACGCATCATTGCCAATGGGGTTCCGATCAGGATACCACCCATCATCGCCAATACAGTCACAGTAAGGGTAAAAACGAAACCTTCTTTGAGTGCCGCGATCACATCAGGATTCTGTAATAAAGAAAAATCCATAATTACTTCCCTCCCGAACCTAAGCCAGGTACAGCCATTCGTTTCTCAATCCATGCCATGATAAATTTAATGCTATAAGTAATAATTAAATAAACAGGTGTAGAGAGAATAAGAATAATGATGTCCTGAGAAGTTTCTTCCCGCATAGTTTTTGTATAAGCGAAGAAGTTCAAGACACTCAGAGCATATAAAACAGCCGAGTTTTTGAAAACGTTCATTGCTTCAGAAGTAATCGTTGGCCACACAGTACGATATGCAACAGGTAAAATGACATAACGATAGCTTTGTGCAGTGGTAAAGCCTACTGCGGAAGCAGCAAATTTTTGTCCTGTTGAAACGGTATTAATTCCGGCACGTATATGTTCAGATACACGTGCAGCAGTGTAGAGACCTAATGCAAAAACACCAATAACAGCGGGTTGCTGATTCAGAATGTTTTTCCACCATCCACCTGCAACTACATCCCCACTACCAGCGCTTAAGCTATCTGGTAAAAATTCCGGAAAAACAAAAGCCCAGAAAAATAGCTGCACAATAAGCGGAATATTACGGAAGATTTCAACGTAACAATTGCCAATAAATGCGAGAGGTTTGTTGGGTAACGTACGAATTACCCCAAGGAGAGAACCTAATAAAAATGCGATAAGAAAGGCTATAACCGCTGTCCAAACCATAGTAAAGACGCCTGAGCCTAACATTTGTAACCATGTGGGCGCTTCTGAATAAGCATTGTAGCTTGTGCTACCAATCGCTTTACAGACTGATTCTGCCCATGCGGCTTTATCGACACCATATTCATTAGACTCCGCACAGAATATAGTCCAGTTTAGTGAGCCGACTGACATGTTTGCCCCTTAATGAATATCTTTAGAAAAATAGACCACTTGTGCAAGTAAGCTTTAACTTGCACAAGTAAATTTAGGACAAAAAGACCTTATTAGATCCCTGCATCTGTTGGACGAGCTTTTAATTTTTTATAAGATGAACTTTGTGGCATGTTCAAATTTGTATTTTTTGGTGGAATTGGTGACAAGAACCACTTTTTATATAAAGCGTCCATTTGTCCGGTTTTCCATAAATTATTTACAGTGCGGTCAGCGATAGCTTTAAATTTCGGATCATCTTTAGCAACCATAATTCCGTATGGTTCTGATGAAAGTACTGGACCAACAATTGCAAAAGATTTAGGGGTTGAAGACTTGGCAACTAAGCCCGCTAAAATATTATCATCCATTACAAATGCAGCCGCACGACCTGATGCCATCATGGCAAAAGAATCTGCATGATCTTTACCATAGATATTTTGAACATTGATCGCTTGACCTTTTTCATTCATCTTAATGTATTTATCAGATGTTGTACCTTGAGTTGTAACAACGGCCTTACCGTTTAAATCTCCCAAACCTTTAATGCCAGAAGTCGCTTTAACTGCCATACGTACTTCAGTTGCATAGTAGTTCGTTGAAAAGCCAACTTGTTGCTGACGTTGTTTAGAGTTAGTAGTTGTACCGCACTCCATATCAATATTACCTGCTAAAAGTTCAGGAATACGTGTTGATGAAGTTACTGCCTTGTATTCAACTTTTAGCCCAGGCATTTTCAATTCTTTTTTAATGTCATTTGCAAACTGGTTACAGATATCGACTGCATAACCTACTGGTTTACCTGCAACAACATATGAAATTGGGTCAGAGGATTCTCGGTGGCCAATTACGATTTTTCCGGTACTTTTAATTTTAGCTAATGTATCTGCTGCCTGAATTTGAGAAGTAGCACCAACCGTACAAAGCATGAATGTTGAAACAATGAGAGAGGTTGCAGAACGTTTCATAAGAACTCCTTGATGATCATTCTCTCTATTTATCTATAGAATCATTCATATAGAGCAATAGAGTGATTTATTATTAAATTGCAATTATCGCGCCAACTTTTCCAAGTAGGACACATCCATTTGCTTCACTTATTTTATTCAGTCTGTTTTACAGAGTTAATACCTTTAAAACTGCTAACATGTTTCTACTTTAATCTATGTTTTAATCTTCTGTCTATTATTAAGCTCATCTATTTACACTTAAATGTGGCAATTATTGATTACAATGTAAACACATGCACAATAAAGTGGCTTAACTTCAGCTAAAAACTGTTTTTAGAAAAATTTTATTTTATGAAGAACCATAAAAATTAATTTTATTAAAGATTTAGCAATACAATAAATTCACTTTGTAAAAAGCAACTTAAACATCAAAATAATATATACAAATGGTTTAATAAAAATCATTTAGTAAATTGATAGTAATATTTAGTTAAATGAGTGAACTTAGAAATATTACAAAAATGCCCCGAGAAAATCAGGGCATTTTATAAAGTTTAAATTCCTCGCCAATCTACGCGAGCATTTCTTTCAGTTTGATATATTCTTAAAACATATTGCCCTAGAGGTAAATCAAGTAAATATTTTTGATAATTACCCCATTCTGTAGAAACTTCTTCTGCCTCTTCTCGCTCCCACGGCGTACCTTTTACCTCTAAAAGTGGTGCAAGCATTGAACAGACAGAAATATCGGCAAGACTTAATCGATCTCCGACCATATAGCGTGCTTGATTTTCTATTAGATATTGGTTTAGTTCATTTATAAGTTCGTCCATACGCTCTTTGGACTGGCTCACTAACTCCTCTTCAAGCTTATAGTTCTTCTTAACTAAAGTCTTAAGGAAAGGTTTTGATATTTTTTCAAATTGCCGTAAATAACCTTGTTCACCCATCATAATTTCTAAAGCATGGTCCCCTTGGGCTAAATTATGTGCTAATGCCCAACGGCGCACATGTATACCTAGCTCATCAGCCAAACTATCAATTTTAAGGGTTTGTTGTCTAAGTTGCTCATCACGGCGTAAAAGCACGTGTTCTGGGTAGGTATCATCCAGATAAAGTGCAATTTTGGTTGATTCAGCGATCCATTGATGATCATCTTTCAAAATTGGCAGTAAATTTTGTCCCGTTTTGAGTTGTGCGAAAGCACGATGAAACCCAGGAATCAAGTTATGAGCCACATAATCAAGTTCTTTATGGTCTAACAACCAGCGAGCTTTTTCACAATAATGGGACAAAGGAAACTGATACAAAACCCGCATAAAATCTCCACGTTTATTTTTATTTGACTATTTGTACAAAAATGGTCGATGGTAAGTAGATACTTTAAAAGCTATTTTTATTTAAAACAATGGATATTGTGCTCATTTTTGCTGACAGTTAAGTCTATTGTTTTTATATCTTTTTTTACCGTACTTATTGCTCTTTTTCATATTAAAATTAATTTTATTATTAATTTTTTGCATAAAAACAATAACTAATTGATTTAAAATATTTTTTAATATATTTATTTCTTCATTAAAAATCAAAAAAAATGCTTTGCACTTTATTTCATAAGCTGAGCATAAGTCCTCGTTTAGTGGAAAAATATTTCTTTTGTAAGGTAGTGACAGCAATACAAGGTGTCATTATGTCTAATTCTCTATCTAAAACGACGGCATACGTCCAAGTCATTCAAAATGATCAACAAGCCATTAATGCCGCTTATCAAGTGGCGGATTATGCTTTAGAGGGTCGGAATACACGTGATCAACAACGCTTATTACCTCATGAGCAAATCGAAAGCTTTAGCCAAAAAGGCTTAGGCGGAATCCGAATTGCAAAAAAATATGGCGGAGCTTTTGTTTCAAATAAAACCTTGGCACAAGTTTTCCGTATTTTAAGTAAAGGCGATGCGAATGTTGGTCAGATTCCACAAAATCAGATTAGCCTTTTAAACCTGATCGAAATTATGGGTACAGAACAACAAAAACAATTTATCTTTTCAGAAATATTAGCAGGAAAACGTCTTGCTAACGGTGGCCCAGAACGTAATACACATGACTCAAAAACTTTAGAAACCACACTTAAAATTGAAAATGGCAAATATATTTTAAATGGCGAAAAATTTTATTCGACTGGAACAAGTTTTGCTCACTGGCTTGCAATTAAGGCTGTTCATCCTGAAGGCCATGTCGTTTTAGTGATTGTGAATCGAGATACTCAAGGCATTGAAGTTATTAATGACTGGAATGGCTTTGGCCAACGTACAACTGCGAGCGGTACAGTTAAATTAAATGATGTTGAAGTTAATCCTGAACTTATTTTTGATGAACGCTTATTAACACAAGCCCCAACCTATCGCGGTGCTTACTCACAATTATTACAGGTTGCCATTGATGTAGGCATTGCAGAAGCCGCTTTTGAAGATACTTTATCAACCATTCATAAAGCACGCCCGATTATTGATGCAAAAGTTGAAAAAGCCAGTTTTGAACATTACACCCTGCAAGAGGTGGGTAAGTTAAATATTCTGCTCGATGCTGCAATTTTATTGCTTGACGAAGCTGCTGAATATTTAGATGAACTTGACCAACTTCAAAATGTGACTGATGAACAAACAGCAAAAGCATCTATTTTAGTTGCTGAAGCGAAAGTCTATGCCAATGATGCTGCTCTACAAATCTCTGAAAAATTACTGGAACTTGGGGGAAGTCGCTCAAGTTTAAGCCAGCACAATTTAGATCAACATTGGCGAAATGCCCGTGTGCATACGTTACACGACCCTGTTCGCTGGAAATTACATGCCATTGGCAATTATTACCTGAATGGTCATTTCCCTGCCCGACACGCGTGGATTTAAGGAGAAATTGTCATGACTTCATATCAATCGGTTCAAACTAAACAAACATCGGCATCAAACCAAGCATACATTATTCAAAATGATGCTGAAGCTTTAGAAGTTGCAAAACAATTTGCTGAGCAATTTAAAAAAACCTCAATAGAACGGGATACAAAACGAATTTTACCGTATACCGAAATTGATGCCTTAAGCCAGTCTGGGCTCTGGGCAATTACAGTACCCAAGCAATATGGTGGTGCCGAAGTTTCAAGCCATACTGTTGCTAAGGTTATTGCTCTTTTAAGCGGTGCAGATGGTTCAATCGGACAAATTCCACAAAACCATTTCTATGCATTAGAAGTGTTACGTAACACGGGAACAGAAGCTCAAAAACAACGCTTATATGGCGAAGTGTTAAATGGTACGCGCTTTGGTAATGCTCTAGCCGAATTCAAAACAAAAACCTCTACCCATAAACAAACCAATATCCGTCCTCACGAAAATGGATATTTGATTCAGGGCGAAAAGTTTTACTGCACAGGAAGCTTATTTGCTCACCGTATTCCAACTCTAGTTTTAGACGATGCAGGCCGAGAATATCTGGCATTTGTTAAAAGTGGTTCGCAAGGGCTAAAACTTGTAGATGACTGGTCTGGTTTTGGGCAGAAAACCACAGGCAGCGGTACAGTCAAATTCGATCAGGTTTTTGTAGATGCAGATGATGTCATTCCTTTTGATACTGCATTTTTACAACCGACCTTAGTGGGTCCATTTGCCCAAATTATGCATGCGTCTATTGAGGTAGGCATTGCACGTGCAGCTTTTGAAGAAAGCTTGCAAAGAGTACATCAAGCTCGCCCGTGGATTGATTCACAAGTTGCAACGGCAAACCTAGATCCTTTAACGATTTATGAATTAGGACGCATTGCTGTAGATGTACGAGCAAGTGAAGTTTTATTAAAACAAGCTGCTCAATCAATTGATGCCGCAAAAATTGAAACTACACCTGAAAGTATTGCGAAAGCATCCATCGATGTTGCCAAAGTACGTGCTCATAGTAGCGATATCGCACTAAAAGCATCTTCAAAGCTGATTGAACTTGCTGGAAGCCGTGGTAGTCAAGCACAAGATGGTCTAGACCGTTTTTGGCGAAATGCACGCGTACATACGTTGCATGATGCTGCACGATGGAAATATTACTTTATTGGGAACTATGTCCTGAATGGTGTTCTACCACCTCGTCGGGGGACATTGTGATGACTGATTTTAAAGCTAAAGAAATTTTGCTGAATGCCTTTGATATGAACTGTGTTGGACATATCAATCATGGCTTATGGACACATCCACGTGATGAGTCACACCGTTTTAATGAACTCAGCTATTGGACTGAACAAGCCAAAACCTTAGAAAGTGGCCTGTTCGATGGTCTATTTATTGCCGATATTACCGGCGTATATGACGTCTATCAAAACGGTATTGATCTCACTTTAAAAGAGTCAATTCAACTTCCGAGCCATGACCCTTCCACACTCATTTCAGCTATGGCAACAGTCACTCAAAACTTGAGTTTTGGGGTCACTGTTAACTTAAGCTATGAGCATCCGTATCAATTTGCTCGTCGCTTTGCGAGTCTTGACCATTTAACTCAAGGTCGTATTGGCTGGAATATCGTGACAGGTTATCTAGATAGTGCAGAACGTTTGATTGGTCAAAAAGGTTTAAAAGACCACGATGCACGTTATGAACAAGCCGAAGAATTTTTAGAGCTTTGCTATAAATATTGGGAAGGTTCATGGGAAAATGACGCAGTCAAAAAAGATAAAACAAATCGTGTTTTTACAGACCCAACTAAAGTTCACACCATCCACCATCACGGAAAATATTACCAGAGTGAAGGCGTATTTCAGGTGTCGCCTTCGGTGCAACGCACCCCAACATTGTTTCAAGCGGGTGCGTCACCAAAAGGTATGCAGTTTGCGACTCGTCATGCTGAATGTGTATTTATTGGTGGTGACAAACCTGAAAAAATCCGCGAACAAGTGAAAAAGATTCGTACTCTTGCCGAACAACAAGGGCGTGCAGGTGATGACATTAAAGTCTTTGTCGGCATAACTGTTGTTGTTGCCGAAACACATGACTTAGCTGTACAGAAACTTAATGAATATCGTCAGTACGCAAGCCCTGAAGCAGGCTTAGCTCATTATGCGAGTTCAACAGGTATTGACCTAAGTAAATTTGCCGACAATGAAGCGATTCCTTACCAGAAAAGTAACAGCATTGTTTCCATTACCGAAAAATTTAAAGAACAGCAAATCACTAAAAACGACTTAAAAGCTCAACATGTTTTGGGTGGTCGTTATCCACTCATTGTCGGTAGTGGCGAAGAAGTTGCAGAATACTTAATTCATCTTTTAGATGAGACTGATATTGATGGCTTTAATTTGACGCGTACTGTTGCACCTGAGTCTCACCACGACTTTATTCGTTTAGTTATTCCTGAACTACAACAACGTGGCCGCTATAAAACTGCATATAAAACGGGTTCACTACGGAACAAAATCTTTAATCGGGGTGATCAACTGCCAAAACAACACCCTGCTCAAGCGTTCCGATGTAGTCCCTATAACAACAGCAAAAACTTAACAACAATTGAAGAAATAACTGCTTAAATTTGGAGATAGACATGGCTCAAACAGCCTCTAAAAAATGGCTAGGCATAGGCTTAGTCGTTGTAGTCCTTTTTGTTGCTTTATTCTTTTGGAATAAACACCGTCAAAGTGGCTCAAATGAACTTGTAATTGGCATTAGCCCACCATTTGCTAAAACTTTACAAGCTGCTGCCGATGAGGCAAAGCAACAGGGTTTAAATGTAAAACTGGTTGAGTTTTCTGACTGGAATACACCAAACATTACCTTAAATCATGGGGATATTGATGCGAACTTTTTCCAGCATCAACCTTTCTTAGACAATGCAATTAAAGAAACAGGCTTTAAATTAAAGGCATTTGCAGTCGGTGCAGCATCACATGTCGGACTTTATTCAAAGAAATATAAAAGCTTTGATGAATTGCCACAAAACGCACGTGTAGTCATTCCAAATGACCCAGTGAACCAAGGTCGTGCCCTACTACTCTTACAGCAAGCTAAATTAATTACGCTTAAAGATTCAAACAATCACTTATCTGCACTCAAAGATGTTGTTTCAAACCCTAAAAATTTGCAATTCGTAGAGGTTGAAGGACCACAAACTGCACGTGCAATTGATGATGCTGACTTGGCTTTTGGCTATCCACATTACTTACGTTTAGCAAAAACAGCTGACCCTGAAAGTGCACTTTTACTTGATGACAATACGAATAAACGTTATGCCATTTTGTTTGTAGTGCGTGATAACTATCAGGACAAGGGAGATAAGTTGAAGAAATTTGTTGATATTTATCAGAATTCACCAAAAGTTAAAGCCGTCTTAGATGCTGAGATTGGGCCAACACTCTGGTTCCCTGGCTGGAAGTAATAACGGAAAAATTATGGCTATTCAGTTCAAACAGCATAAGCCTTGGTTACTTGGAATTACGATTTTAATCGTGATTCTGGGTCTCGTCGGTTATCGCTATATTAAAAATAAGCAAGCTGATGATGTCTTAACAATTGGCATTAGCCCGCCTTATGCTGAGCTATTACAAAGCGTTGCCAATGAAGTAGAAAAGCAAGGTGTTCATGTCAAACTCGTTGAGTTTTCTGACTGGCGAGCACCAAATGTTGCCGTACAAAACGGCGATATTGACGCAAACTTTTTCCAGCAGAGCGTATTTTTAGGCAATGCTGTTAAAGAAACAGGTTATGACTTACATGCTTTTGCTGTCGGTACTGGAAGTCATGTGGGTTTATATTCAAAAAAATATAAATCGCTTGAAGACTTACCTGCAAAAGCACGCGTTGCTATTCCAAACGATCCAGTCAATTTAGCTCGCGCTTTAATTCTGTTGCATCGCGCCAGCTTAATTCAGCTAAAGGACAGCAACAATGAACTTTCAACGATCCAAGACATTATTGCTAATCCTAAACAGTTGAGTTTTATTGAAGTTGAAGGTCCCCAAACAGCACATGCATATAACGATGTCGATTTAATTTTCGGCTTCCCTCACTACTTAAAAATGGCAAAGGTAACCGACCCGCATAGTGCATTATTTTTAGATCCAATCGATAAAAAATATGCAATTTTGTTTGTCACCCGTCGCGATTACCAAGATAAAAACCAAAAACTTGCAACCTTTGTTAAAGCTTTCCAGAACTCAAAACAAGCACAGAATATTCTGGATAAAGACTTTGGCCAAGGTATGTGGTTTCAAGGCTGGAAATAAGGAGAATGACGATGGTGAGTTTTGGATCACAAGTTGATTTTTCTCTACCCCATATTAAAATTCGTGGTTTAAATAAGTTTTACCAATCGCAAGGTCAAAAACTGCATGCTTTAAAAGAGATTAACCTTGATGTTCCTCAAGGTAAAATCCTAGGCATTATTGGGAAAAGTGGCGCAGGAAAATCGTCTTTGCTCCGCACCTTAAATGGCTTAGAGCAAGTGAATACTGGCAGTATTCATATTCATCAACAAAACATTGCTGAATTGAGTCATGCCGAGCTCATTCAAACCCGTCAACGAATTGGAATGATTTTTCAGCATTTCAATTTGATGTCTGCAAAAACAGTTTGGGAAAATGTGGCATTGCCCTTAAAAGTTTCCAATTACAACAAAGCAGATATCGACCAACGTGTAAATGAAGTTTTGGCGTTAGTTGGACTGTCTGATAAGTCTGGCTATTATCCGTCACAACTTTCTGGTGGGCAAAAGCAACGTGTTGGTATTGCACGTGCACTGGTTCACCACCCTGAAATTTTACTGTGTGATGAAGCCACCTCAGCACTTGACCCAGAAAGTACCGCCACTATTTTGGCTTTACTTAAAAAGATTAATCAGGAATTGGGCTTAACGATTGTACTAATTACTCATGAAATGCAGGTCATTCGAGAAATTTGTGATCAAGTCGTGGTCATTGATCAAGGGGAAATTGTTGAGGCTGGACAGGTTTGGTCCGTGTTTTCACGACCAGAGCAACCCATTACTCAAGAGCTACTTAATCTTGAACAAATCACGCTACCTTTTAAAATCAGTCCTCTACCCGATGAAAATTCAACCCATATTATTGTAAAACTTAAATATGAGGCTGAAGCACATCAAGTTCCAGATATTCAAGAATTACTTTCTAGATTTAAGGCACCCGTCAATTTATATCAAAGTCAGGTCGACACGATTCAAGGCCATATTATTGGCTCACTTTTAGTCGGTATCCCTAACGTGGAAATTGATATTTCATCTATACAACAAGATGCATTAACAGCAATTGCACAATTTGAGGTACTTGGCTATGCCCGACCAGCTCATTGATCTATTAATTACTGGAACTGTAGATACCTTACTAATGGTGGGTGCATCTGCTCTGATTGCATTTTTAATTGGCTTACCTATTGCTGTTGTTTTAGTGAGTACTTCTGAGCATGGCATTCACCCATCACAAAAGATTAATCAGGCATTGGGTTGGGTCATCAACATTACCCGCTCTGTACCTTTTCTTATTTTAATGGTGGCCCTTATTCCATTGACTCGCTGGATTGTGGGTACCAGTTATGGCGTTTGGGCAGCCGTTGTTCCACTGACGATTGCGGCAATTCCCTTCTTTGCCCGTATTGCAGAAGTCAGCTTACGTGAGGTCGATCAAGGCTTAATTGAAGCGGCACAAGCAATGGGGTGTAACCGCAAACAAATTATTTGGCATGTGCTCTTACCAGAAGCTCTACCAGGTATTGTGGCAGGCTTTACTGTGACTATTGTGACCATGATTAACTCCTCTGCCATTGCTGGTGCTATTGGTGCTGGTGGCTTAGGAGATATAGCTTATCGTTATGGCTATCAACGTTTTGATATGCAAATTATGTTAGCAGTGATTTTTGTACTAATTGTTTTGGTGATGTTAATACAAGCGACAGGCGATGCATTAGCTCAGCAACTTGATAAACGTAAAGTTTAAACTCAACAGAACCCTGCTCTAGCCATGACTTTGTCATGGCTTTCATGTAAAATCAGCGACAATTTTTAATTTACACATTTGTGAGTGGCTTTCATGGGTTTTAATTGCGGTATTGTTGGTCTGCCAAACGTAGGTAAATCTACCCTTTTCAATGCATTAACGAAAGCAGCAATTGCAGCGGAAAACTTCCCTTTCTGTACCATTGAACCGAACACAGGTATTGTTCCTGTACCAGATCCACGTCTAGACAAACTTGCTGCGATTGTTAAACCGCAACGTATTTTGCCAACTACAATGGAATTTGTAGATATTGCAGGTCTTGTTGCTGGTGCATCAAAAGGTGAAGGCTTGGGTAACCAATTCCTTGCTAACATCCGTGAAACTGATGCAATTGCTCATGTTGTACGTTGTTTCGAAGATGAGAATGTTATCCACGTAAATGGCAAAATTGATCCGTTAGATGACATCGCAACCATCAATACTGAACTTGCACTTGCAGACCTTGAAACTGTTGCTAAAGCAATTTTACGTTTAACTAAAGTCGCTAAAGGCGGTGACAAAGAAGCTGTTGCAACTAAAGCAGTTTTAGAAAAAATCCAACCATTACTAGACGAAGGTAAACCAGCTCGTGCGGCTGATTTGTCTGATGACGAACGTAAATTAGTTCGTGGTTTTGGTTTAATGACTTTAAAACCAACAATGTATATTGCAAACGTTGCTGAAGACGGTTTTGAAAATAATCCGCATTTAGATGCAGTAAAAAAACTTGCTGCTGAAGAAAATGCAATTGTTGTTCCTCTTTGCAACCAGATCGAAGCAGAAATTTCATTATTAGAAGATGAAGACCGTGCTGAGTTCCTTGAAGCAATGGGCATGGAAGAACCTGGTTTAAATGTGGTTATCCGTGCAGGTTATGCGCTTTTAGGTTTACAGACTTATTTCACTGCTGGTGTACAAGAAGTACGTGCATGGACTGTAAAAGTTGGTGCAACCGCTCCTCAAGCAGCTGGTGTGATTCATACTGACTTCGAAAAAGGCTTTATCCGTGCTGAAGTTGTTGCATATGATGACTTTGTACAATTCAACGGTGAAAATGGCGCTAAAGAAGCTGGTAAATGGCGTTTAGAAGGTAAAACTTACATCGTTCAAGATGGCGATGTAATGCACTTCCGTTTTAACGTTTAAGTTAAAGCTTAAAAAAAAGCCCCATAATATTGGGGCTTTTTTTATATCTATAAGGAATGATTCAATCCATCATCTCTCGTTTACTACGTGCTTCTTTCAAAATTCGCTCATGCAATGGCTTTCTAAAACCCAGCATAAATATAAATTCTGCCAACACAAATAACGGCCCTATCGCAAGTCCAATTACATCATCCACAAAAGCTGGTTTTTTCTTTTCGAAATAATGTCCAACAAACTGAAAGACCCACCCTACCACAAAGAAACCAACGCTTGCTGCTAACCATTCTCCCCAAGATAATTGGGCAATCTGGCTCGCCAGTGGATACACAGCGGCTAAAAGAACCAGCATAAGCAAACCAAATATTTTATCTAAAATAAAATAATAAATTGAACTCGCTGCAATCAACACAATAGCTAAAGTCATTTTAAAACTACCAATATCGATTCCTGCTCTTGCTGTTAAACATAAAATTGAAAACACGATGAGTGGAATACCAATAAAATGCGTCAAAATATTTTTATGATTTAAATGATAAGCCGCATATTTGCTAAGCTGTTGCTCCAGATTCGACATGAGTTATTCCCTATTCATCAACATATAGTCATACTGTACAAATAAGGAAAACTTAAAGTTGTCAGCTATTTGACAAAGTAATGATTTTTTTCATGGATGGCCGAATATTGGACCTTATTTATATTAATCGATTGAAAGAAAACACATGGTTCAGTGCCCTTCCAGAAGCATTCCAAAACTTTATTCTAGAGCATGGCAAGCAAATAATCTTTGAAAAAAACAGCTATGTTTTTCGTGCCCAAGATGTGTTCGATGGCATTTATACTGTACTCGAAGGCTCAATCAGTTTAGGTTATGTCGATGTAAATGGGAATGAAGCACTCGCTGCAATTGCAGAACCTATTATGTGGTTTGGTGAAATATCCCTCATTGACCATGAACCGCGCTCACACGATGCAATTGCTTTGAAAAAAAGTACGGTTCTGCATATTCCTGCGAAGCCCTTAAATGAGCTACTCAAAGAAAATCCTTATTACTGGTACTATTTTGCGCGTTTAACCAGCCAAAAACTTAGATACGTTTTTTTAGAACAGATTGCTATCCAAACACGCAGTATTTCTCAAAGACTTGCTCAGCGTCTTCTATTTATTTTAGAGGGTTATGGCAATCATATTCTCATTCAAGATCATCATATTCATATTTCTCAAGAACAATTGGCAAATATGCTGACCACATCTAGACAGACAATCAATCATGAACTGAGCCTGCTTGAAAAACAAAAAATCATCAAAATTGCTTTTAGAAAAATTGAGATTTTAGATATTGAGCAATTGAAAGTAATTGCTCAAGCCCATGCGTAATTTTTGTAAAGGCGACTATATAACAAAAACTTAAAACTAAATTAAAAAAATAGATAACACTGCAAAACAACACATTGTTCAAACTCTATTTCACAAAATAAATGTTTTAAAGCAGATATTTTCATCTTACACTCAAGCTGAGCAATAATACTCAACAAGGCACTGATTAACATGAAAAAATTATCAAAAATTCTTACAGCCGGCGTATTGGCTATGTTAAGTGTTTCGGCATTTGCATGTCCAAAAGGAACTCAATTACAAGGTGGTACAGGACCAAATCATAAAGGCGGAAAATGTGTGGCTGCACACGGCAAAGCAACTGCTAAAAAAGAAGTAGTAAAAGCAAAACAAGATGTTAAAAAAGATATGACTGAACAAAAGCATGAAGCCATGACGAAATCTATGCATGCTCAGCATGATGCAAATCAAATGAAACATGACGCGATGAAACCAGCAACAAAACCTTAATTAACATTCACTCATTATCATTTAAAAGTAAAAAAGCGAGATTGATCATCTCGCTTTTTATATTTACAAGTTTTTATTTTGGAGAGGTATTGCCAAGATTAGGGTTATCAATTGCATCCTTACACTGGGCTTTATCACGCTCATAATCAGCTTGCTTCTGAGCAACTGAATTATTATTTTCTAATGTTTCACGCGCCCATACATCTAAACTGGTTAATGCTTTACGGCAAAGCGCATATTTCCCTTCCGTAACCGAGTCAGTCATTTTCACATTAATACGCCAGTCCGTACTTAATTGACGTAGAGGTTTACGAACGTTGTCATTAATTTGACTGAGCTGCTTTTCATAAACCAAATGCTCAACCGTATTAATTAGCGTCCATGCTTTTTGAGCATAAACAGTTGCATCATTAGTTAGTTTCGGTGCTGGCTTAATTTCTACTTTTTTTTCTGCATCTTGATGACCATTGTCACAGCCCTGCAATGTAAAAATACCTGCACTCAACATGGCGATATAAACTAAACGAATCTTAGCGTTGAACATAGCAAACTGCCGATTAAACATTTCGGCACTATGCTATTAAATTCGGCTACAATACTCAATCTTTCAAGTATTTTTATCATTTGGTTTATTGCCAAGGTGTATCGTGTCCAAACAACAATTGATGGCTGATCAAACGGCAACTTTTTGGCAAGGCGCTAAAGATAGTCAAGCTATCGTACTTACCTATTTGCCCGTTTCTTTTGCCTTCGGTGTTTCTGCATCTCAGTTTGGTTTTACACCATGGGAAGCTTTTTTCCTATCTTGTTCAATGTATGCCGGAGCCAGCCAGTTCTTGGTTGTAGCCCTTTTAGCCAGCGGTTCATCGATTTGGTTAACTGCATTAACAGTCATTGCACTTGATATTCGTCATGTGCTTTATGGGCCAGCGCTATATAACCTTATTCCGAACAAATTAAATCTTAAAAAAACGGCGGTTTGGGCTTGGGGCTTAACCGATGAAGTTTTTGCGAGTGGGATGATCCAACTTTCGCAACGTCGTCAACAATGGTCCGAGTCTTGGATGTTAGGTCTAAGCCTATTTAGCTGGATAGCTTGGGCAAGCGGCTCTTTACTAGGCGGATTATTTGCAGATCAGGTCACTCATCTGCCAAAATTTTTACAAGCAGCATTAGACTTCTTACTTCCAGCTTTATTTTTGAGTTTTTTATTAGCTGCGTTTGAACGCAAACATAGCCTTGTAGTCGCTGTATCTTTAGTCGTTTCAGCTTTAGCCTGCTATTGGATTAACTTATCTGCGGCTATTTTTATTGGTATTCTTTCAGGCATTTTAGCAGGCTTGTTTAAACATTATGTATTAAGACAGCAAGAAGAGGTCGAAGTTTAAAATGAACTTAGAGATTATTCTGGTAGGTATAATTGTCGGTATTGCTAATTTCACCTCACGTTTTGGACCATTCTTTGTTATACAAAAGCTACAAGGTACACAGCAAAGACGCGGTTCAGTCTGGTTAAAAATTGCTTTGGGTTGTATTGGTATATCTGCAATTAGCGCCATGCTTGTGGTAGCAACACTTCCACCGCTGCTTGAAAATCCAGATAAAAGTTTAGCAATGCTTATCGGCTTTTTGGTTTTAGCAGGTCTTTATTTTAAATTTAAAAAAATTGTTCCCGCAACATTAACCGCCGCAATTGTGTATGGCCTGATCTATACTTACTTACCTTTATAAATAGATAAACCTGTCTTCCTTATATAAAATAACTCACAGCCAGAGGGGTTGAGACTTCTGGTGTAAAAACTAATTTTTGAATTGATTAAAAAGATAACTTCATCTACTTAATAGAGATAAAAATGTCACAAGTTAAAATTTACGCAAATGAACGAACCATTATGCAGTATCGAGAACTACTTTCTCATGCTATTCATCAAGCCCTCATTGAAGAGTTGAAATATCCGGTTGAGAAAAGATTTCAGCGTTTTATCAGTCTTAAACCTGGAAATTTCATCTATCCTTCTGATCGTAGCCAACACTACATTATTCTTGAACTTTCAATGTTTGCGGGACGTAGCCCAGCTACTAAGAAACAACTCATTCAAACTTTATTTCGCAATATTGAAGAACAATGCAAAATAGCGCCTCAAGATATTGAAATTACGATTTTTGAAACCCCTAAAGAGAATTGGGGTATACGCGGTAAAAATGCAGATGAACTACTTTTAAACTATCAGGTTAATATCTAAAAAGTACATTTTTAATTGTCCGACAAAATTACTTTTTTTATGCATGATAAGGCTTAACTCCACCATAAGTTCTGCTATGCTTAAAAAAATAATTTTGTCAGGATGATTCGCATGAGCGTGACACTCGGTACCCCACTTCAATCTTCTGCATTCAAAGTTTTATTGTTAGGTTCAGGAGAGCTTGGCAAAGAAGTTGTAATTTCCTTACAACGCCTTGGTGTAGAAGTACATGCAGCCGACCGTTATGATCATGCGCCAGCCATGCAAGTTGCACATTTTTCTTATGTGTTAAATATGGCTGATCCTATTCAATTAAAACAGCTCATCGAAAAAATTAAACCGAATTTAATTGTTCCCGAAATCGAAGCCATCGCTACAGAAGTTCTCATTGAAATTGAAGCGAGCCAAACTGCAACGGTTATTCCTTCTGCTAAAGCGGTAAACCTGACAATGAATCGTGAAGGTATTCGTCGTCTTGCTGCTGAAGAGCTTGGTTTACCTACCTCTGCTTACCGATTTGCCGACTCACTAGAAAGCTTCCGTGCTGCTTCTGATGATATTGGTTATCCAAACTTTGTAAAACCAGTAATGTCATCGTCAGGTAAAGGCCAATCTCGTGTAAAAAGCTTCGATGAAGTCGATGCTGCTTGGGAATATGCGATGCAAGGTGGCCGTGTTAACCAAGGTACGGTCATCATTGAATCTCAAATTGATTTTGATTTTGAAATTACATTACTTACCGTTCGCGCTAAAAATCCTGAAACTGGTGAAATCGAAACTCACTACTGCGACCCAATTGGTCACCGTCAAGATGCAGGTGATTATGTAGAAAGCTGGCAGCCTCAACCTATGACAGCTGCTGCACTTGAAGAAGCAAAACGTATTGCGAATAAAGTTACAACAGCACTAGGTGGCTGTGGTATTTTTGGTGTAGAGCTGTTTATTAAAGGCGACAAAGTCTGGTTCAGTGAAGTATCACCTCGCCCACATGATACAGGTCTAGTGACTCTAGCATCGCAATTTCAAAGCGAATTTGAACTGCATGCTCGTGCAATTTTAGGATTACCAGTGAGCACAGCTCGCCATAGTGTTGCTGCTAGCGCAGTTATTTATGCTGGTGTAGATGCCAACAACTTAAGCTATAGCGGCTTAAATACGGCATTAACTAATCCAAATACCGACCTACGCCTGTTTGGCAAACCAGAAGGTTTCAAACGACGTCGTATGGGTGTGGCGACTGCTCGTGCAGAAAATACTGATCTTGCCCGCACTTTAGCGAAAGAAACCGCTGATCAAGTAAGCGTAAAAACCAACTCTTAATATTTACTTATTGGTAGACCCATTTTCATGATCAATACATCGCCATTGCTGAACTACGTTACAAGCCATCATGATATTAAAGCCATTAATCAATGGCGAACAGATGTAGAAAAGCAATTGCAGGATTCATATGAAAATGGGCAATCTATTCGGGAAGTCATTAAAGCACGCTCAGATTTAGTTGACGAAGCACTGATCTTTTTATGGAGACATGCTGAACTCGACCAGACTGATCTAGGTCTTTTTGCTGTAGGTGGTTATGGGCGCCGTGAAATGCTGCCCTATTCCGATGTTGATATCATGATTTTGTCAGAACATGAAATTAACGAAGAAAATGAAAAGCGTATTTCTACATTTATTTCCTCTTTATGGGATGTTGGCAATTTCAAACCCGGAATTAGCGTTCGTACTATTCAAAGCTGTGTTGAACAGGCAGCGACAGATCTAACCGTCGCAACTACACTCATTGAAGCGCGTCTAATTACAGGTAATAGTCAACTTGCAAAATGGCCGCGTCGTATTGTTTCGCAAACGTGGACAGACAAAACCTTTTATGATGCAAAAATGGCTGAACAAGCTAAGCGTTACCACCAACACAACAATACTGAAAGCAATTTAGAACCCGATATTAAAAATGCACCGGGTGGCATTCGTGATATTAACCAGATTGGCTGGATTGCCAAGCGTCATTTCCGCGTAAACCGTATTTATGACTTAGTGCATTTAGGTTTTATTTCAGAGTTTGAATTAACAGTTTTAGAAGAAGCTGAAAGTTTTCTTTGGGAAATTCGTCACCATTTACATCGCTTAGCGAAACGTGATGAAAACCGTCTTCTGTTCGATCATCAAAGAGAAATCGCGGCTCAATTTGGCTATGTCCGTCAAGAAGGTCAACCTGTAAATTACGGTGTCGAGCAGTTCATGAAACGCTACTACCGTACTGCTCAGCAGGTTTCAACACTCAATGAAATGTTGTTGGCGTATTTTAGCGAATCGGTCATTACTCCGCGCTTACCCAATTACGAACGTAAAATTGAAGAAGTTAATAATCATTTTAAAATCGTTGATAACAAGCTTGCCGTACAGCACCACAAAATATTTGCAGAGCATCCAAGTGCCATTTTAGAATTATTCTATATTTTGGCTAATCGACCAGATATTGAAGGGATCCGCGCTCGTACTTTACGCTTACTTATTCTTGCTGCAAAACGTATTAATCAAAATTATCGAGATAACCCCGATCATCAAGCGCTGTTTATGTCGATTATTCGCTCACCCTATCGTCTATACGATACTTTGGTGGCGATGAAGCGCTATGGTGTTTTAGGAAACTATATTCCGGCATTTGGTCAAATTATGGGCCTTATGCAATATGACCTATTCCACATCTATACAGTCGATGCACACACATTATTATTGCTGCGCAACTTAAACCGTTTTAAAGAACCTGAGTTTGCGAAAGAGTTCCCAGTTGTAAGCTCTGTTTTCCAACGTCTTGCACGTCAAGATATCGTATTTATCGCTGCATTATTTCATGACATTGCTAAAGGCCGCGGTGGAGACCATAGTGAACTCGGTGCAGAAGATGCAATCGAATTTGGACGTGCGCACGGCTTTACAGAGCGTGAATGCAAATTAATTGCATGGCTCATCCACAACCATTTACTCATGTCACTGACTGCTCAGAAAAAGGATATTTCAGATCCGGATGTTGTTAAAGATTTTGCCGAAAAACTTGGCGATATGGAACATCTCGATTATCTATATACCTTAACGGTTGCAGATATTAATGCGACAAATCCAAAACTATGGAACACATGGCGTGCCTCACTTATGCGTCAACTTTATACGCATGCCCGTGATGTCATTCGTACAGGTTTAAGTCGTCCTGTTGACTATCAAATGCTGATTGAAGACACCAAATTTGCAGCAAGTGAATTACTGGTGAATAACTTCTCATTAGCAGACGTCGAAAAAGTATGGCAAGAACTTGGTGATGAATACTTCATTAAAGAATCAGCAGATGAAATTGCATGGCACACTCAAGCAATTTTGAAACACGGTGATAATCCAGAGCCATTAGTACTGTTGCGTGCTCACCGTAAAGCTGCCCAAGATGCAGTACAAATCTTTATATATACACGTGACCAACCCAACCTTTTTGCCACCACCGTTGCAGTTTTGGACAAAATGAATTTAGATGTTCAGGATGCAAAAATTATCACGGCAAGTACAGCATTTAGCTTAGACACCTATGTTGTACTTGATCGTTTCGGGACATTACTGACCGACCCTGAACGCGAAGAAACCGTTAAAACTGCATTAGTGAAAGCGCTTAGTCAGCCAGATCAATACCCAGGACTTATGCAACGCCGAATTCCACGTCAACTACGTCACTTTGATATTGAAAATACAGTCGATGTTACATTGAATGAAGCCTTACAGCAAAACATGGTCGAAATTTCAACACTTGATCACCCTGGCCTACTTGCACGTGTGGGTGGTTTATTTATGATGCAAGGTTTAGACATCCATTCAGCTAGAATTGCAACTTTAGGTGAACGTGCAGAAGATATTTTCTTTGTCACGAAAAAAGATGGAAAGCCGTTAAATAACGAAGAGGTCAAACTCTTCTCGGAAAAGCTTAAAGCTGCATTAGATGAAGCATCTAATCAAATTTGTCAGCACTGAAACTCAACTAATTGGTAACTGTTTAATGAACTCTAGCTTGTCGTTATTGCACCCGTATCCATTTGAAAAGTTAAACCAGCTTTTTAAGGATATCACTCCTGCTCATCTTCCATTGATTCCACTATCAATTGGTGAACCTAAGCATCCAGCACCAGAGTTTGTTAAACAGGCAATTATTGATAACTTTAACCATCTATCAACTTATCCAAATAGTAAGGGTTTACCAGAGCTTCGCCAAAGTATTGCAGAGTGGTTAACTCAACGCTTCAAACTGAATAGCATTAGCGCAGAAAACCATATTTTGCCAGTGTCTGGTACTCGTGAAGGAATTTTCTCATTTGTTCAGGCGCTCATTAACCGTGAAGACGCACCGTATGTGGTCATGCCGAATCCGTTTTATCAAATTTATGAAGGTGCAGCTCTACTGGCTGGTGCAAAACCCTATTTCATAAATTGCACAGAAGAAAATGGCTATTTAGGTGATTTTGATGCTGTGCCCGCAGAAGTATGGGAAAAAACAGCCCTTCTTTTTGTATGTACACCGGGCAACCCAACAGGTACTGTGCTTTCTAAAGAGCAATTCAAAAAGTTAATTGCCTTATCTGATCAATATAATTTTGTTATTGCTTCTGACGAATGCTATTCAGAGCTTTGGTTCGATCAAGCACCTACAGGCTTATTAGAAGTTTGTGCAGAACTTGGTCGTGATGACTATAAAAACTGTGTCGTATTCCATTCACTTTCTAAACGCTCAAACTTACCGGGTTTACGCTCAGGTTTTGTAGCGGGTGATGCAGAATTATTAAAACCATATTTGCAGTACCGTACTTATCATGGTGCAGCAATGCCTGTTCAACATCAGCTTGCATCAATTGCAGCATGGAATGACGAAAGCCATGTTGAAGAAAATCGTAAGCAATATCGTGCAAAATTTGATTTATTCCAAACCGAACTCGGTCACTTATTACCTCTGCAAAAACCAGATGCTGGTTTTTATTATTGGTTAAAAGTTGATAACGACGAAACTTTTGCCAAGATGTTAATGGAAAAAGCACATATTAAAGTTTTACCGGGACGTTACCTATCTCGTGATACCGAACAAGGTAACCCTGGGGAAAATCATGTACGTATGGCTTTAGTCGCCGATTTAGCACAATGCGAAGAAGTGGTTAAGCGTTTAAAAGCAATTCTCTAAGCATAAGTAAATTGTACAGCCTTTAATATTGCTAAAGGCTGTAACACTACATTAACTATAAACAACCAGTAGTACTGCGAAAAATATAAAAGCCAAACTAGAACAATAATATAGGCCCTTAGCAGAACGCTTAATCTGTTCTAGAACCCGATTTTGAAGCAATAAGCGAACCAACAGTAAGTTCCAAACAAGTACCACCGCAGTCATCCACGTGCTGATTAGCAATTTTTGAACCAGACTAAATTGATACTGAATAAGCAACATCAAGCTACTATAAAACATAATATTTTTGGGATTAAGAAGACTAGATTGTATTCCTAACATTAAACTTTTAATTTTAATCTGGTGTTGTGGTTCTTGATCTATTAAACCATTTTCTTCAACCGCAAAATTTAAGGTGCCAGACCGAGCCGCACTAAAACAAAGGTAACTCAAATAAACCAAATACCCAGCCCCAAACCATTTAAGTACTAAAAGGATGTTCGTACTCAAATTTCCAAGTAACATAAATCCAAACATACAGGCCATCAAAATCAAGGCATTACCCAAAGTAATTCCTACAATGACGCCATACGTATAACGCGAACCTTTTTGCAAAAGACTGGTGAGAATCAGAAAGAAGTCTGGTCCGGGAGATAACAAAGCTAAAAAGTGAGTAAAGGCAATAACTAAAAAAACTTCCATAAGGGTTTCATCTGTAAAACAATATGGAATAGCTTAAAAATAGAGAAAAATAATTTCTTGTAAATTATTGCGCGGCAGCAAGTTGGAACTGTCGAGGAGTGATTCCTGTATGGGCTTTGAAAGCTTTATGAAAATGGCTCTGATCACTAAAGCCTAAATTTACAGCCAGCTCTGCGAGTGGAATGCCTTGCTTTAATTGTGCTCTGGCCTGATTAATCTTTAAATTAATTTGAAATGCATGCGGTGTTAAACCAACATTGGCTTTAAACAGACGAATGATTGCATATCGACTAAGGCCCACCTGTTGGGCAAGCTCTTCTAAAGAAATAAATCGTTCGGATGATTTAATAATATGAATTAAGTCCAAAAAGCTTTCATACAAATATTGAGTTTTCTGTATTTCTTCTAAAATAAAATTGGGTAATAACAGCTGTGTAAGGCAATAGATAAGCGACTGTTCTTTTTCAAAAATCAACTTTTTTGAATCAAATAAAGTCTCATTCATATCAGAAAAAGTCTGATATAAATTTTCATCTTTAATAATGAGAGGTCTATGCTGGGGCAAATTTAAATCAAAGCCCTCTTTTTGAAATTCGGCGTACCATTGATTAAGCCAAGATATATCCAGATGCAGCATCTGGTAACTCCAAGCTTGATCAGGCAGCGGGTTACAAGAATGTTCAATGTGAGCTGGCACAATGACTAACGTACCAGCAGAAATCTTTTGTGCTGTACCAAATGAGCTTTGGAAAACGCTATTCCCTTCATCTATAGCTCCAATTGAAAATGTTGGATGACTATGAGATTTATAACATGTTCTGCTAAAACAAGTTCTTCTGGTTTCAACATAAGGCATTCGCTCATCTTGCCAAAACTCAAAATCTTGGGGAATAGCGTTCATTGAATTTATTAACTTGCTAATGCTTTTTCAATATCAGCTTCTAAAGCTTCTGGTTTAGTCGTAGGTGCATAGCGGTTTAGCACAGCGCCATCTCTTCCCACCAAAAATTTGGTAAAGTTCCATTTAATCGTGCTACTGCCTAAAATACCTTTAGCTTCACGTGTTAAATATCTAAAAATCACGTGGGCTTCCGGTCCTTTTACATCCACTTTTGCAAACATCGGGAATTTCACCCCATAGTTGCGCTGACAAAAAGTACCGATTTCTTTATTGTTGCCTGGATCTTGCCCCCCAAACTGGTTGCAGGGAAAACCTAAAACTTCCAATCCTTGATCTTTATATTTCTCATAAAGTTTTTCAAGGCCCGCAAATTGTGGTGTAAAGCCACATTTACTTGCGGTATTTACAATTAGTAAAACTTTACCTTTGTAATCAGCTAATTGCTTAACTTCGCCCTCTAACAGTTCAGCTTCAAACTGATAAATATTACTCATGGATAGGTTTCCTCATCATTTTTTTCTTGTGATTTCAGTTGTAATGATGCCGAGTTTACACAATAGCGCAAACCAGTCGGCTGTGGTCCATCTTCAAAAACATGCCCTAAATGGGCTTCGCAATCATGACAAACAATTTCTGTTCTGACCATACCATGCGATAAATCGTCATGTTCTTCAATTGCAGTTGCCTCAATCGGTTTAAAGAAGCTAGGCCAACCACAACCACTGTCATATTTAGTATCTGATGAGAACAATTCTGCGCCGCAGCAACGGCAGACATAGGTACCATGTTGCTTAGTATTCCAGTATTGCCCCGTAAATGCAGGTTCAGTGCCCTTTTGTCGTGTGATCCGATACTCTTCTGGTGATAACTCTCTTTGCCATTCCCGGTCTGTTTTATTGACTTTTCCCATGACATGCACCTTTTATTCTGATGTAAACATTTCTGATGATTGAGTTTTATATTTACGCCATTCATCACAAAAACACTAGTCTCTGAACGTAAAATTTGTTGGAATTTAAACATATAAAGAACAAAAAGCAAAAAGTAAGCAAACTATAAAATAAAAAGCAAGCAAATTTATTACTATTCTTCTTTAAAGCAAGCAAACATAGTGCTATTCTTATTGCGCACAGTTGTATAGGACAAAACATGTCTCAGAAAAAAAGTGTGGTTTTCCAACAATTACTACCAATTATCAAACAATATCAACAATCGGGTTACACCCATGAAAAAATTGTTGAATTGCTAAAAGATCAACACGATCTAAATTTGGTAACAGTTAAAACATTTAAAAGTTATTTATACCGATATGCAAAAGTGAATCCAGTTATGTCTAAAAATACTGCTACCCTCCATTCCATGCCCTCCACTCGAGAAATTAAAAAATCATCAAAACTTGAGCATGTTTGTTATGACATTCGTGGGCCTGTATTGCGAGCCGCCAATGAAATGGAAGAGCAAGGACATAAAATTATCAAATTAAATATTGGCAACCCTGCTCCATTTGGTTTTGAAGCACCACAAGAAATTATTAATGACGTTGCTTTAAACCTGCCAAATGCAATTGGTTATGTTGATTCAAAAGGTATCTTCCCTGCTCGTAAAGCAATTTGTCAGTATTACCAGCAGAAAGGGATTCTAAATATGCATGTCAATGACGTGTATGTTGGTAACGGCGTATCCGAACTGATTGTCATGGCTATGCAAGGTTTGTTAGATGATGGTGACGAAATGCTGATTCCAATGCCAGATTATCCACTTTGGACAGCAGCCGTTAATCTTTCAGGTGGTACAGCAATCCACTATAAATGTGATGAAGAAAATAGCTGGTATCCAGATATTGCTGATATTGAAAGTAAAATTACGCCGAACACACGTGGCATTGTCATTATTAACCCGAACAACCCGACTGGTTCAGTATATCCACGTCATGTGCTTGAACAAATTGTCGCAGTTGCAAAGAAACATGACTTAATTTTATTTGCTGACGAAATTTACGACAAAATTATTTATGACGGCATTGAACATGTTTCAGTGGCTTCATTAGCGGGTGACCAGCTTTGTGTATCTTTTAATGGCTTGTCAAAAGCTTATCGTATTGCAGGTTTCCGTTCAGGCTGGATGGCAATTACTGGGGATAAAAGCCGTGCTGCTGACTATATCGAAGGTTTAGATATGTTGGCATCTATGCGCCTATGTGCAAACGTTCAAGCTCAATATGCGATTCAAACTGCTCTCGGAGGATATCAATCAATTAATGACTTGATTCGTCCGGGTGGCCGTTTATACGAACAGCGTAATATTGCTTGGGAAATGCTAAATGAGATTCCTGGGGTAAGCTGCGTGAAACCAGATGGAGCAATGTACTGTTTCCCTCGCCTAGATCCGAACATCTATCCAATTGAAGATGACGAAAAGTTAATGCTTGATTTGTTACGTGCAGAAAAAGTGTTATTGGTGCAAGGTACAGGCTTTAATTGGCCAACTCCAGATCATTTCCGCGTGGTTTTCTTACCTGCTGAAAATGAATTACGAGAAGCAATTACTCGCTTAGGTCGTTTCTTAGCCAACCGTCGTTAAAAAAAATGCATATCGAAAAAGGCATCTTAAATTGGATGCCTTTTTTGATAATTCTATTTTATTATTTAAAAAAATAATTATCCCAAACGCTACTACCTTCCTATCTATTCAAAAATAACACTTTGAATTTAAATGTTTTTTATTGTAAATTTATTTCTTTTAATCTTTAAATTCACCTTAATAATTCATTTATATATTTTTTACCATTCGTTTAAATTTGTGTTTAATTTCGCATTTTCACCCATCTTCATTATGCAAAAAATGCATGGATCAATATTTTTTTGCATTTCACACTGCATCAAAATCGAGCAACAATCCCCTTCCATAACAACATCACCATATTCGATTCGGTTTAAACAGATACAGATCTAGGAAGATAAAATCGTTAAAACGACCGGACTGAACTAACAAGGAAAGCTTTCAATCATTCAAATCCCATCAAAGGATGATTGAATCAAATGGATAGAGGTTCATATGAAGCAAAAGAAATTGCTCAAGTATATTGTTATTGCTATTTTACTCGGCGTACTGACAGGTTGGATTTGTCACCACTTTTTCAATGAAGGTGAACAACTCAAACAGATCGCTTCTTATTTCAGCATTATTTCAGACATCTTTTTACGCTTAATCAAAATGATTATTGCGCCATTGGTATTTGCCACAATTGTTGCAGGCATTGTATCAATGGGGAAATCAACATCAATTGGAAGTATTACACTTAAGTCAATGACTTGGTTTATTACTGCTTCGTTTGTATCGCTTGCAATCGGTATGGGATTAGCTAACTTCTTCCAACCTGGTGCAGCTTTAGATTTAGCATTACCAACAGCACAGCAAATTAGTAGCTCTTCTCTCCCAACTACTACTGGTTTCACCCTACAATCATTCTTAAGCCATGTTTTCCCACGCAGCATTGCAGAAGCAATGGCCAACAATGACATCCTACAAGTACTCGTTTTTTCAATTTTCTTTGGTTCAGCTCTTGCTTTTGTTAATCAAGGCAACGAAAAAGACTCAGTTATTGTTCGTTTGACTGAAGAACTCAGTAAAATCATGTTCCGCATTACCGATTACGTCATGATGTTCGCCCCTTTTGCAGTATTTGCAGCAATGGCTTCTGCAATTACCGTACAAGGTTTAGGCTTAATCGTTGACTACGGTATTTTAATCGCAGAGTTCTATTTCGGTCTTCTATTACTTTGGATCATTTTATTCTCTGTCGGTGCGATAGTACTGAAAAAAGATATTTTCCGCTTAGGAAAATTAATTCGTGAACCTGTAACGCTTGCTTTTGCTACAGCTTCAAGTGAATCTGCGTACCCAAAAGTAATGGATGCATTAAATAAATTTGGTGTACCTAAAAAAGTGACTAGCTTCGTACTACCTTTAGGTTATTCATTTAACTTAGATGGTTCAATGATGTACACCACTTTTGCAGTACTGTTTATTGCTCAAGCTTACAACATCGATCTGAGCTTCACTCAACAAATCTTAATTCTGTTAACTCTTATGGTGACAAGTAAAGGTATTGCGGGTGTATCACGAGCTTCTATCGTCGTTATTTCAGCAACACTCACCATGTTCAATTTACCTGAAGCAGGTATTCTCTTATTGCTTGGTATCGATCAGTTCCTTGACATGGGTCGTACTGCAACAAACGTAGTAGGTAATAGTATTGCTACAGCAGTTGTTGCCAAGCTTGAAGGTGAGAAAGTAGCTGATACTGAAGAACTACCAGAGCCTGTATTAATTAAATCAACTCAAGAACAAACGACCGCTTAAGTTTCTCTTCTCTCCCACTCTCCCAACTTAAGAGCAATTTTATATGACCTTATAAAATTGCTCTTCTTTTTATTCTAAAATTAAACAATAAAAATTTATCTATATTTTTATATTAAATAATGAGATTTAACTCCTATTAAATTTTCTCAAAACAAACCTTAAAAAGAGAACAAAAACCACCCAAACAGAATTTATATTCTCAAAAATAAACATCAACTGATTAAATTTTAATTCATTTATTAAAACTTAATTATATTAAGCTATTTAAATTATTATTTAGTTTCTCCATCTAAAAATTCATACAATTCCATTTTTTAAAAAATACATCTTATAATCAATATATTATAAATACCAAATAGTAAATAAAGCCCTCATTACACCTATTATTTTTTGATTTTATAATGATAAAAAAATCATTTGTTTTCTTTATATAAAAAAGTAAAAAAATCGAGATAAATTAGAAAAACTTAATAGATTTTTTTATTTATTCATGATATTTATTAACGCTGAATAAAAGCAATGACTAAGTAATTGTTGGTAAAACAAAATGCTATTCAAGGAAGCTTCTTATTCAGCAAGTTACGAATATGTTTTACATGGTCTGTATTTTGCTTAGGAAAAGCAGACATATTCGACAAACTTTTTTTACTTTCGTCACTTCATAAGGATATTTTCGATGTTGACTAAAACTGTTAAATCTTTAGGTTTAGCGATGGGCTTATTGGCCTGCTCTCTCCCACTTTACGCAAAAAACAATGTCGTTGTTGTTGCCACTGGCGGTACTATCGCAGGTGCTGGTGCAAGTTCAGCAAACAGTGCGACTTACACTGCTGCAAAAGTTCCAGTTGATGCTTTAATTAATGCAGTTCCACAAATCAAAGATTTGGCGAATGTAACTGGTATTCAGGCATTACAGGTCGCTTCTGAAAGTATTACTGACAAGGAATTATTACAAATTGCTCGTCAAGTAAATGAGCTGGTAAAAAAACCATCTGTTAATGGTGTTGTGATTACTCACGGTACAGATACTTTAGAAGAAACAGCGTTTTTCTTAAATCTGGTTGTTCACACTGATAAGCCGATTGTTATTGTTGGTTCAATGCGCCCCTCAACTGCTCTTTCAGCAGACGGACCACTTAACCTTTATAGTGCAGTTGCTTTAGCCGCTTCTGATGATGCAAAAAATAAAGGCGTTATGGTTCTTATGAACGACTCTATTTTTGCTGCACGTGATGTAACTAAAGGCATTAACATTCATACAAATGCTTTTGTTAGCCAATGGGGCGCTTTAGGTACATTAGTTGAAGGCAAGCCATACTGGTTCAGACAGTCTGTAAAACGTTTTACAAATGCTTCTGAATTTAATATCGAGAATATTAAAGGCGATGCGCTTCCAACAGTACAGATCGTTTATGGCTCAGGCTCTATGCTTCCAGATGCTTATGAAGCATATGCAAAAGCAGGTGCTAAAGCGATTATCAATGCAGGCACTGGTAACGGTTCGGTACCAAAATATATCGTCCCAACTTTACAAAATCTTCATGACAAGAACGGTATTCAAATTATCCGTTCATCACGTGTTGCACAAGGTTTTGTAGTGCGTGATGCAGAACAACCTGACTCTAAATATGGTTGGGTAGCGGCACATGATTTAAACCCGCAGAAAGCGCGTCTTCTTACTGCATTAGCGCTTACTAAAACGACAGATGCTAAAGAAATTCAACGTATGTTCTGGCAGTACTAAATTTTTCAACCAGCTCAAACCTAGATGTTTGGGCTGGTCACATTTTATAAAAATAATGTCTTTTATATTAAATCTGTACAATAGATGTTCAACTCGTTCTTCTTAAATAATAAAATCCTTAACAGTTTGCCAAAATATTAACCATTTCCTTTTAACTTTGCGTGTTAAACTATGCTGTAGTCGCATTAAGGATTGGTTTATGCAGTTTGTTCATCTAGGTATTTATACAGAATTTTCGATTACAGAGTCGATAGTTCGCATACCTGACTTGGTCAATGCTGCGGTTAAGGACCAAATGCCTGCGTTGGCATTAACGGACCTCTCTAACCTCCATGCGGCAGTAAAATTTTATAATTCTTGTTTAAAAAAAGGAATTAAGCCGCTTTTAGGTAGCACAATTCGCCTTGATGATGCTCAACATCGCGCAACTTTACTTGCAATGAGTGAGGTTGGGTGGAAAAGTCTCACCGAAATCGTTTCACGCGGTTTTATTGAAGGACAACAGCTCAGTATTCCATGTGTACAAAAAGAATGGGTACTTGAACAGCATCAGGATATTATCGTTTTACTTGGCCAGCATAGTGATGTTGGCCAGATGCTTTGCTCATCTAACCCTCAAAAAGCTGCACCTCTTTTAGAAGCATGGCTCGAAAAGTTTGGTAACCGTGTTTATCTTGCTTTAACACGTACTGACCGTCCCGGTGAAGAAGACTTTATTCAAGAAGCTGCAAAACTTGCTGCAAAATATAATGTGGGCGTAGTTGCACATAATGATGTGCACTTTGTAGAAAAAGAAGATTTCGAGGCACACGAAGCACGTGTTTGTATCGCTGATGGTTATGTACTAGCAGATAATCGCCGTCCACGGACGTATAGCCCTGAGCAGCACTTTAAAACCTCAGATGAAATGATCGAGTTGTTTTCTGATATTCCTAGTGCTATCGAGAACACCTATCATATTGCCAAACGCTGCAACGTTAAACTACAACTCGGCACTTACTTTTTACCTGACTATCCAATTCCAGATGGTTTTACCATCGATACTTATTTTGAACATTTATCTAAAGTAGGTTTGGAAGAACGCTTAAATTATCTTTATCCCGTTGAAAAACGTGGCGAAGATTGGGCAGAGATTCGTAAGCCTTACGATGAACGAATTGATTATGAAGTCGGTATTATCCTAAAAATGGGTTTCCCTGGATACTTCCTCATCGTCATGGACTTTATTCAATGGGCAAAAAACAATGGTGTTCCTGTGGGGCCAGGCCGTGGTTCAGGTGCAGGTTCATTAGTCGCATATAGCTTAAAAATTACAGACCTTGATCCACTTCGTTACGATCTACTCTTCGAACGTTTCTTGAACCCAGAACGTGTGTCGATGCCTGACTTTGACGTCGATTTCTGTATTGCTGGACGTGACCGCGTCATTGATTACGTATCGCGTACTTATGGTCGCGAAGCCGTTTCACAAATTGCAACTTTCGGAACCATGGCAGCAAAAGGTGCAATCCGTGACGTTGCGCGTGTATTAGGTAAATCTTACGGTTTAGCTGACCGTATTTCAAAAATGGTGCCTACCAAACCGCTTGGTGTGGACTTAGCCACCGCTATTGATATGGAACCCCAGCTTAAAGATATTGTGACTAACCCATCTAACCCAGATAACGACGATGCAAGCGAAATCTGGGAAATGGCATTAAAATTAGAAGGTGTAACCCGAAATACGGGTAAACATGCCGGAGGTGTAGTCATTGCACCTGGTAAAATTACCGATTTCTCGGCTGTACTTTGTGATGCAGATGGAACGAACCGTGTTGCTCAATATGATAAAGACGATGTAGAAGCAGCAGGTCTAGTCAAATTCGACTTCTTGGGCTTACGTAACTTAACTGTTATTGAAGACGCGATCCAAAATATTAATAAAAACCGCGACAGTAATGATCAGCTCAATATCTTGCATGTTCCTCTAGACGACGCTAAAGCATATTCTGTCTTTGCCGATGCAAATACGACAGCGGTATTCCAGTTTGAATCCGTCGGCATGAAACGGATGCTTAAAGAAGCGCGTCCAAGTAAATTCGAAGAAATTATTGCGTTCGTATCATTGTATCGTCCAGGTCCAATGGACCTTATTCCTGACTTTATTCACCGTATGCATGGTGGAGATTTTGAATATCTTCATCCCCTTCTTGAAGGTGTATTAGAGCCGACATACGGGATTATGGTTTATCAGGAACAGGTTATGCAGGCTGCACAGATCTGTGCAGGTTACACGTTAGGCGGCGCAGACTTATTACGCCGTGCAATGGGTAAAAAGAAACCTGAGGAAATGGTTAAGCAACGCCAAATTTTCCTAGAAGGTGCTGCTGAAAAAGGTATTGATGCAAGCACAGCCAACCATATCTTTGACTATATGGAAAAGTTTGCAGGCTATGGTTTTAACAAATCCCACGCCGCTGCTTATGCGCTGGTTGCTTACCATACAGCATGGTTGAAAGCGCATTACCCTGCTGAATTTATGGCAGCGGTAATGACATCGGAAATGCAAAACACAGATAGTGTTGTGTTCTTGATTGATGACTGTCGAAATAATAATCTTGAGGTCTTACCACCATCGGTCAATATGTCGACTTATCACTTCCATGCAAGTAATGATAAAACGATTGTTTACGGTTTAGGTGCAATTAAAGGCGTCGGCGAACAAGCAATGCAGTCAGTTATTGACTCTCGTCGACAACTTGGTCCTTATACAGATCTATTCGATTTTTGCCATCGTATTGATTTGAAAAAAATCAATAAACGTACTCTTGAAGCTTTAATTCGCGCGGGTGCACTCGACTGCTTAGGAATTGAACGTGCAAGCTTAATGGCACAATTGCCTGAAGCTGTTCAAGCTGCCGAACAAGCTCGAAGTAACCGTGAAAGCGGTATTATGGATTTATTTGGTGAAGTTGAAGAAGTTCAGCGTAAACCAGCTAAGCCTGTAAAACCGTGGAGCGATGAAGTTCGTCTAAAAGGCGAAAAAGATACCCTTGGTTTATATCTAACCGGCCATCCAATTGATGTTTACCGACAAGAACTCAAAGCTTTTGTTCCTGTAAAACTAAATGAAATTACAGCTACACGTCGTGGCGTTACTACAGTTTATGCAGGTTTGGTTATTGATGTCGCAAACTTCCCTAACCGAGTTGTTATTGTACTTGATGATGGTACAGGACGTATTGAAGTCAGCTGTAATCATGAGCGCTTCCAACGTTTTAAAGATATCGTTCAAGTGGAACGTGTTGTAGTTTTCGAAGGCGAAATCTATGAACGAGAAGGCTTTGAACGTCCAATGGGACGTTTGACCAAAGCTTTCACCTTAAATGAAATAAGACAAAAACGAGCTAACAGTATTCAAATCAAATTAACAGAAGAGTTCATGCAGCCCACATTGGCAAAAGATCTACAAAACATGATCTTGCCATTTTGCAATGTAGATATGCATCAACATATCGCTCTACAGTTACAGATTGATCAACCCTATGCTCAAGCTGAACTTCAGTTTGGTCCGCAATGGAAAGTCGCTCCTCTAGATGAATTACTTGCTAAACTCAGAGATTATTTTGGTAAAGATAATATTTATATTGAATATCAAGTAAAGTCGAAAGCAGCTAAAGCAGTAGACCCTGTTCGTCCACATGCTGTTGCCTCTCCTCCTGCGGGTATGTCTATGGACGATGCATTGGATTTATACCAAAGCGAAGTTTCTCAATATTCGTAATTTCTGGAAATCTTATGAATTCGTTTGACCACACCACCGTGTCAAAACAATTAGCACAAGTGCGTATTGTCATGGTAAATACGACTTTGCCTGCTAATATTGGCAGTGCTTTACGTGCCATGAAAACAATGGGACTCATTAAATTAGTTCTTGTAGCACCCAAAACATATCCTCATCCAGATATACAAGCGCTTGCTGCTGGTGCCCAAGATTTATTTGAGCACCTTGAGATTGTAGACACCTTAGAAGATGCGATTAAAGATTGCCATTTGGTTTTTGGAACAAGTGCGCGTAGTCGCACCATTCCTTGGCCTTTACTTGATGTGCGACCTGCGGCTAAAGAAGCTATTAAAGCAACCGCTCAAGGACAACAAATTGCGATTGTTTTTGGTCGTGAAGATCGTGGTTTAACTAACGAAGAATTAGCACTGGCAAATTACCATTTAACCATCCCTGTAAATCCAGACTATGGTGTATTAAATGTTGCTCAAGCGATTCAAGTCGTATGTTATGAGCTTCGCATGTCTGCTCTGGAACAAGACCAAGTCGACCAGAATGTAGATGAAATGCCATTGGTGCAAGGCCAAAGCATGCAATGGGATGAACCTTTGGTTACTCAGCAACAAATGGAAGAGTTTTATCCTCATCTAGAAAAAATGCTGACTGAAATTGAATTTTTAGATCCAGAAAATCCACGTTTATTGCCTTTACGCTTGCGTCGTCTGTTTGGTCGTATACAATTAGATCGTATGGAATATCATTTACTTCGCGGTATTTTTAGTCGTGTGCAAGCTTTAACAAGTGGTAAATGGAAAAAAGCATTATCTGACAAGGAGGATCAACCCAATGCTTAAGCAGCTTAAAGAAGATATAAAGGCTGTATTTGCGCGTGATCCTGCTGCCCGCAATACACTTGAAGTTCTTACGACTTACCCAGGTATTCATGCAATTATGATGCATCGTGTTGCACATGAATTATGGCAAAAAGATTGTAAAGGTGCAGCTCGCCTACTTTCTTCATTTAGCCGTTTTGCCACAGGAATCGAAATTCATCCGGGTGCTAAAATCGGTAAGCGTTTTTTTATTGATCATGGCATGGGAGTTGTGATTGGTGAAACTGCTGAAATTGGTGATGATGTTACGCTTTATCATGGTGTTACCTTAGGTGGAACAACATGGAAGACAGGCAAACGCCATCCAACTTTAGAAGATGGTGTTGTCGTTGGTGCTGGTGCAAAAATTTTAGGGCCATTTACAGTTGGTAAGGGAGCTAAAGTCGGTTCAAATGCCGTGGTGACTAAAGCTGTTCCTGCTGGTGTAACTGCTGTAGGAAATCCTGCTCGCTATATTTATAAAGATGCCGAAAAAAATAACGATAAAGATGAAGCACGTCGTCGTGATTATGCACAAAGTATTGGTTTTGCCCCATATGCGACAACTGCTGATCAGTCAGACCCTATTTTAGAAGGTATGCGCGTTTTGCTTGATCGTATTCAGAACAATGAAACGCGTATGAATAATTTATGCCAGCGTTTATCAGAGCTAGACCCTAGCTTCAAAAAAGAAAATCAAGATGAACAACCTTTTAGTGATGAAGAGCTAAAAATTCTTGAAGAAGTGCGTCGTGAATGTGGCGCACAAAACAAGATATCAAAAACGTAATATTCTTGATTCATAATGTAACACGCTTACTCTTGCATGTCGGTTTAGCTTTTCCTAGACTTACCACTACCAAATCTGACTTTACTAAAATGAACGGAAGATCCTATGAATTTTAAGCCTTTGGCATATATCATCCTTGCGACCTCAAGTTTAACAGCTTGTACAATGGCACCTGTAAAACAACAAAAAATTGAGCCTTTTGTTTTCAAGGAACCAGAGCTTACTCCTCCTTTTTATGCATTAAATCCTTTTAACTATGATCAGCCTCCGGCATTTGAAGTTGCATTAAAAGACGCTGCTGCACAGCCAGTAACGAAAATGGTAGTTAATCGTCAAGATGACCCAACTAAACAACTTACTCTCGACACCAATAAACTGATTGTTCCGACTGTAAATAACACACAGCGCTCAATGAAATACGCAGTTTTAGCTGGCGAGAATGAAATTGACGTGACTACTATTGATGACTTCTTACAGTTAGTAGAAGGCAAAGCTCGTCACTATCCACCACGCTTTACTGACCGCCAAGAACGTAAAGGCTTTGAAAGTAAACTTAAAGAAGTAACACAGCAACTCGATACACTTGCTGCAAACGAAAATGCATCATTTGATATTTTGCTTCGCGCTTTTAAAGCAAGTGTTCTTGCACGTAACCTTGATTTAGGAACTGTTCACACTACTAAATCTTTAGAATATGCTCAAAGACTTTTAAAAATTAGCCCAGATGATGCGGAAACAAACTTCTGGTTCGGTTTTGGCTTATCTGAAGGTGGTGGCCAACGTGAAGCAATTCCATATTTAGATAAAGCAATTAAAGGTAATGTTCAAGAAGCATATCTAGCTGCTGCAAATAACTATATTGCGATGGAGCAAAAGAAAAATGCGATCCAGACGCTTAAAAATTATAAAGTTAAATATCCAGATGAATCGGAAATTGCTGATCGTTTAATTCAAGAGATTGAAAAGCAAGGTCGTTGGAATGTATGGCAAGTTTTAACTAACCCTGCAATGTCTCCCGCTACTTCTACTGCAACATCAAAAAAATAAGCTTAATTAGATAAAAAGGGCTGTTTTGACAGCCCTTTTTTTTATTTGATCATTTGAAAAATACTTTAAAATTTGTATGATCTACCTACCATTGAGCCACTATATTTTGACCATAATGTTTCCAATAAAAAGAAGCAAAACACTATTGACGGTCATACTACTCGGTTCAATTCTGAGTGGTTGTCAGGTCGTTAATGTTAAACAGCAAGCTTTGAATGTAACTATTGCAAATGAACGTAATAGTATTCTTACGCAAGATAAACTCAGCGAAGCAAGTCTGAATGTTTTATCGATGTCTGGTCAGGAAGCTAAAGTTTGTACAGACACCCCTGACAACTGTGTAAATCAACTCAAAAAATTACCTCAAATTTTAGATGAACAGTTCTTATCAGCTGCAAGTGAAATGTATCTGGCAAAAGCAATGACTTTGTCAGATTCTTCGGATTGCAAAATGAGTAGATTTGCTAAACATAAGTCTGAAGAAGAAAAAACAAATATTCAAAATAAATATGATGATTGCTTAGACCAGCAATTAAATTTACTAGATAAAAGTATTCGTTATAGCTATGCCTATCTATTTGCAACGAAGCGTCAGCCCACTGACCGTATTTTTGATAATAGACAAGTTCAGATTCGAGACTTCTATAATCAGGCAATTGCCAAAATGGTCGGTGTTTATGATTTGAGACACCCTCAAAAAAATGGTGTCGAGCCCCAAATTCATATTGGTAAAAGTGTTTATTCAATTGACTTTGAATTTCATAGACAGTTAACGGGACAAAAATTAGAAAAATTAATTTCAAGTTATAACTTAAATTTTTCAGGGTTAAGAACGATTAACCGTCGTGATGGTTTTGGGTCTGAATTTGTCGCTGTTTTTCCGAGTTCAGGAAGCGAAGATATTAATGAATATATTTTAGACCCACTTAAATACAATTATAAAAATGGTGTTAATCCAAATATTCATCATGCACGTTATTTGGCTGCGACTATTGTAGCTGAACCAAAACATGCAACCACTGTTGAAGAAATTATTAATAATCCTGAATTCGTAATTCGGGTTTATGATCCATATCGGACCGATAATATTAGTGTAGCAGGTAAACAATATCCTCTAGCGGCCAACTTTTCCGCGCCTTACGGCCTATGGTTAGCCGAAAATAATTTAGGTGTAGCGGCTTATTTAAGTCTGATTGATCGTGATCAGCATTTGACCATGCCACATCTATACATGCTTGAACCTTATAATCCAAATAAGAAAATTATTGTGTTAGTCCATGGGCTCGCAAGTAGTCCTGAGGCATGGATTGCTTTGACCAATGATGTTATGGGTGATACGATTTTAAGAGATAATTATCAAGTTTGGCAAGTTTTCTATTCGACCAATATGCCGATTCTAGAAAGCCGTTTCCAAACTTATGCCCTACTTAAGCAAGCTTTTGGTTCTTTGAACCCTAATGATCCTGCTACACATGATGCCGTACTTGTTGGACATAGCATGGGAGGTATTATCAGCCGATTATTAGTAAGTGATGGCGATATTACCAAGCCTGCTTTAGAGTTAATGACGATTCGTCAGCAAAACCGTTTTAAGAAACATCCAATGGTTACTGAACGATTGCAAATGCATTCAATTAATAATTTTGATCGTGCAATTTTCTTGGCTTCTCCTCATCGAGGTACAGATTATGCAGATCGCTGGTTTACATTAGCTGCGCGTAAAGTTATTCGTCTACCGGGCGCATTTTTGTCAGCCGTAGCGACTTCGCTCACCACTGAAAATTTAGATGTTAAAGATTTCTTAAGTAATATTGATAATGGTTTGATTCAAAATGGTCCAAGTGATTTGAGTCATCAGTCCAAATTTATGGAACTCACGGAAAATATTAATCCACATCAAGGTTTGGTTTTTCACTCAATTATGGGAAATATTACCAAGAGCGATGATCCAAATGTAATTACGGATGGAATTGTTCCTTATAAGAGTGCTCACTTAGAGGGAGCCAAATCTGAGAAGGTTCTTCCAGGTGGTCACTCAATACAACTTACACCGCAAGCCGTTTTAGAACTGCGTCGTATTTTACGAGAGCATTTAGTCGAACATGGTTTATATAAACCATAAAAATAAAAAAAGCCAAAGGTGATCCTTTGGCTTTTTGCATTTGGGATGGATTTTTATTGTCCAGAACGGATGATGTAATCAAAGGCAGAGAGTGATGCTTTCGCGCCTTCACCTGTGGCAATAATGATTTGCTTGTACGGAACTGTCGTACAGTCACCCGCAGCAAACACACCTTTCACATTGGTTTCGTTGCGGTCATTCACCATGATCTCGCCACGATTGGTTAACTCAAGCTCACTGTCTTTCAAGAAGTCAGTATTTGGTAACAAACCAATCTGTACAAAGATACCTGCAAGCTCTACCACATGCTCTTGATCAGTCGCACGATCTTTATATTTAAGACCTGTCACTTGTGATCCGTCACCCAACACTTCTGTGCTTAATGCATTCATAATCACAGTTGTATTTGGCAAGCTATGCAGTTTGTTTTGCAACACTTGGTCAGCACGAAGTTTGGTGTCAAATTCAACCAAAGTGACATGCTCAACAATCCCTGCAAGGTCAATTGCAGCTTCTACACCTGAGTTACCACCACCAATCACCGCAACACGTTTGCCTTTGAACAAAGGGCCATCACAGTGTGGGCAATACGCTACACCACGGGTACGGTATTCTTGTTCACCCGGTACGTTCATTTCTCTCCAACGCGCACCTGTTGAAAGGATCACTGTTTTCGATTCAAGTTTTGCACCATTTTCAAGTTCAACTTCAACCAGACCATTTGTAGTCTGGTCTGCACCTGTAATTTTACTCACACGTTGCAGGTTCATGATATCGACATCGTATTCACGAACATGGGCTTCCATTTCGGCAGCAAACTTAGGACCTTGAGTCTTTTGCACAGACGTGAAGTTTTCAATGTCCATGGTATCCATGACCTGACCACCGAAGCGTTCAGCCACAATACCTGTGTTGATGCCTTTACGTGCCGCATAGATTGCAGCCGTTGCCCCTGCAGGTCCACCACCAATCACCAATACATCAAAGGCATCTTTGGCATTAAGCGCTGCTGCATTTTTTTCAGCAGAGTTGGTGTCGAGTTTCGCCACGATTTCTTCAAGGGTCATACGGCCTTGACCAATGTGTTCGTTGTCTTGGAACACCATTGGAACCGCCATGATTTTGCGTTGTTCCACTTCGTCTTGGAAGAATGAACCATCAATCATGGTTGCGGTTGTGTTCGGGTTATAAATGGCAATCAGGTTAAGCGCCTGCACCACATCCGGACAGTTATGACAGCTTAGCGATACAAATACATCAAAGTCAGCTTTCAGGTTTAAACCTTTAATCTGGTTCAGCACTTCATCAGAAACTTTAGGCGCATAGCCAGACACCTGTAACAGTGCCAAGATCAAAGACGTAAACTCATGACCCATTGGTAAGCCGGCAAAGAACACACGAGGTTGTTCGCCTGCTTTAGCCACACCAAAGCTTGGACGACGTGTATTGTTGCCATCAAAACGTGCAGTGACCTTGTCAGAAAGTTCAGCAATTTCGGTAACCAGCTCTTTAATTTGAGCAGCTTTATCTGATTCATCCAAAGCAGCAACTAATTCGATTGGACTTTCTAAACGTTCTAAGTAAGCTTTTAATTGAGTTTTAATGTTTTGATCTAACATCTGTTTTTACTCCAATGCATCCAAATTCTTTCAATAGATGCATAGTACGTCAAAACATAAAATAGGTAAAACAGTATGTTTTTATAGATTTGATCGGTTTTTTAGATTTAATTATTATTCACTTCAATCAAAAAAAGCCAACCTGAACTCATCCAGCGCAGGTCGGCAAACTGGTTAAACTAGAGTAACACCACGCCAAATACAGCCCCAGCAATCAGGACATGTAAGGGATGAACCTTTTTAATTAAAGATAATAAAGTTGCAACGACGACCATAATGACAAGTAAAGTATTTATTGCAGCCGCCTCAGAAATAATCCACGCACTGGCAAGCACAGTTCCCACAGTGACAGGTTGTAAAGCAAGCTGTAAAACACGACGCCATTTCTTATCTTTAAATTTTGACCAACCTCTCATTACAAATACAGTAATAATTGATGAAGGTAAAAATTTAGCGGTTGATGTCACAAGTAACCCCGATAACCCTGCTACATGCCATCCCACAAGTGGCACAATCATCATATTAGGTCCTGGAGCTGCCTGAGCCATAGCAAACAGTGCACTGAACTCTTGAGCTGTCATCCAGTGATGGATATCAACAACTTGTCGCTGCATTTCCGGCAAAATCGTATTTCCACCGCCAAAAGCAATAAGTGATAACTGAGTAAAAATGATAGCTAATGTAAGTAAAACTGCACCCATTACACACGTCTCCAAATAATGGTCGAGTAAATCGCCAGTAAAACCAGCATGGTGATGAGCAAAGAGATTTTCAAAAATGCAATACTGATGATAGCCGCTACGACAACGCACATCGCTAAAGGATTACGCAATAATGGCTTTAACATTTTTAGGCCTGTAGCAACTAAAAGCCCCGCCGCCGCCGCCGCCAACCCTTCGAAAAGGTGCTTTACCATTAAATTGTCTTGGAATTGTTCATACACATAATGCAAAAGAACAACGATAATAGTCGGAGCCAGAATAAGACCAATTAAGGCACTAACTGCCCCACGGATACCTCGAAACTCCATACCCATCGCAACCGACAAATTAATGATATTCCCGCCCGGAAGGAACTGACACAGACCAAGTAACTCGGTGAATTTCTCAGGACTTAGCCATTGCCGCTGTTCCACAATAACTTTACGAGCCAGAGGTAATACCCCGCCAAATCCAATTAAACCTAGTGTCAAAAAACCCAAAAAAAGTTCGGTGCAACTAGGTACGCTCTCCTTCTGCACTGCAATTTCCACATGGTTCATTTTCGTTACTTTTCACTTTATTTGACTCAGATAGAATGCTACTTTTATGATATATCTACAAATGCTTTTATTTCTCCGAACCATACTCAAAAGGTATTCCTATGCTCGATTTGCACAAACTACATGCTTTTGTTGTTGTGGTTGAAGAAAGGAATATAACTCATGCAGCAAATCGATTATTTATTCAACAACCTCCTCTTACCCGATTATTAAAAAAATTAGAACAAGAACTAGGAGTACAACTTTTAATTCGTCAGCCACGTGGCATTGAGCCTACCGAAGCCGGAACTGTATTATTTAAAGAAGCGAAATTACTATTAGAACACGCCAAACATATTCCACAAATTGTACAAAATGTTAGTCAAGGTAAAACAGGACAACTCAATATTGGCCTTACCAGTTCCGCAGGTTTACATCCACTCATTTCACTTTTATTACGTTCTTATCGAGAAATGTATCCTGCTGTACAAACTAAACTTGAAGAAGCAGGTAGTCAAAAGCAATTAGATTGGTTGTTATCTGAGAAACTTGATGTGGCTTTTTTGCGTACACCAGTAAGCCGAGATGTTGGTTTAAAAAACATACATATACTTGATGAGCCTATGATTATGGCTTTACCCTTAGGCCATCCACTTGCTCAGAAAGATAAAATTCTTTTAAGTGATTTGTCTGATGAAAATTTTGTTTTATACCGACGCTCATCTGGGCAAGGTTTATATGACAATATTTTATATACCTGTTATCAAGCTGGTTTTAGTCCGCATATTATTCAAGAGGCTCCTCGCCCTACTGCGACCTTAAACCTTGTTGCCGCCGGAATTGGAATCAGTATTGTACCTGCGTCTATGCATAACTTTTGGAATAACGAAATTGTTTATCGTGAATTTGATGATATTGTTAAACCTAAAGCGCCAATTTATTTAATTACCAGAGAAAATGAAAACTCTGCAAAAGTTTCAAACTTTATTGAACTACTACAAAAACTATTACCCACAATGACTTGAGTTTAAAAGCTAGGCAATAAAAAGTGCTCCAAGTGGCGCACTTCTTTCATAAAACAGTTTATTTTTGATTGACTCGTTTTGACAGCTCTTCTGCCGATTCCTTGCGTTCAGAATAACGATCTGTCAGGTATTGTTTTTGTCCACGTGTTAATAAAGTGAACTTATAGAGTTCCTCCATTACATCGACAATTCGATCGTAATACGAAGAAGGCTTCATACTTCCATCTTCTTCAAACTCTAAAAAAGCTTTAGCAACTGAAGACTGATTTGGGATGGTAATCATACGCATCCAACGCCCTAAAATGCGCATTTGATTCACAGCATTGAAAGATTGAGAACCTCCACTGACTTGCATAACGGCTAAGGTTTTACCTTGTGTTGCACGAATTGCTCCACCAGCTAAGGGAATCCAATCAATCTGAGCTTTTAAAATCGAACTCATTGCACCATGACGTTCTGGTGAACACCACACCATACCTTCTGCCCAAGTCAAAAGCTCATGCAACTCTTGCACTTTGGGATGATCTGTTTCTGCATCTTCTGGTAAAGGTAAACCTTTAGGATGAAAGATTTTGACCTCGGCGCCTAAATATTCAAGAATTCGGCCTGCTGTCAACACAGCAAAACGACTGTAAGAACGCTCACGATTAGAACCGTACATTAATAAAATTCGTGGTGGATGTTCAAGTTGCTGTGCTTGCACTTGTTCAAAAGTAGGCTTATCTAAAAGATTTAACGCTACATTTGATAAATCATTGTTAAGACTGTTCATGTGAGAAATACTTTTTCTTGAGCCAAAGAGAAACAGAAACGAGTGAAATTAAAACCGGAACCTCAACTAATGGTCCTATCACTGTGGTGAATGCTACAGGTGATGCTAAACCGAAAGTAGCAATCGCAACCGCTAAAGCTAGCTCAAAGTTGTTGCCAGCCGCGGTAAATGAAATGGCAGTAGTACGTGGATAGTTATTCCCCATACGTTTACTCATAAAGAAGCTAATGAAGAACATCACCACAAAGTAAATCGTCAACGGAATGGCGATCAGTAGCACATCTAAAGGTAAGCTCACCACATCACCACCTTTAAGACTAAACATAGCCACAATGGTAAATAGTAATGCAAGCAAACTAATCGGACTGATTTTTGGTAAGAATTTAGTTTGATACCAATCTAACCCTTTTGCTTTCACTAAAATGAATCGCGTGAGGAAACCCATTAAAAATGGAATGCCTAAATAAACCAATACAGCATGGGTAATGGTCCAGAAATTCACATCAATGACTTGACCCGCCACACCAAAATACGGCGGCAAGAAAGTTAAGAAAAGCCATGCATAAGTACTAAAGAATAAAATTTGGAAAATACTGTTAAAAGCAACTAAAGCAGCAACATATTGGTTATCCCCACATGCCAAACCGTTCCATACCAATACCATTGCAATGCAGCGTGCCAAGCCTATCAAGATTAGACCTGTCATATATTCCGGATAGTTATGTAGAAAAATAATCGCTAAAGCAAACATCAAAATTGGCGCAATTAACCAGTTTTGTACTAAAGACAAAGCCAACGTTTTTTTATCTTTAAATACTTCCGGTAAAGCTGCGTAATCTACCTTTGCCAAAGGTGGATACATCATTAAAATTAAACCAATTGCAATCGGAATATTAACGTTATCTACACTGAGTTGATTCAAAGAAACCGAGGCTTGAGGAAAGAAAACACCTATTGCCACCCCTAAACCCATGGCAATAAAAATCCATAGCGTTAGGTTCCGGTCTAAAAAAGAAAGCTTTTGCTTAGTCATCTCGGCTCTCTTACTCAATATGAGAGATTTTATTAATCTCAGCAATCAAATGTGAACGGTTTAAGTTCGCAACATCTAATGCAAACAATGCATCTAAACGACGGTTGATATGATCTACAGTTTCTTGGAATGCTTTTAATTTTTCTTCTTTTGGCAAGTCTAAATGAGATGGATCACTTAAGCCCCAGTGTGCTTTGATTGCACCACCTAAATAAAGTGGGCATGCTTCTTGTGCAGCAGAGTCGCAGACTGTAATCACAACATTTGGCTGAAATTGCTCGCAGTCATCAATGGTTTTGCTCCATAAACCTTCTGTTGAAAGACCTAAATTTTCAAGCGTTTCAAGAGTTAAAGGATGCACCTGACCTGATGGTTTACTGCCTGCGCTATACGCTTTCCAACCTTCTGGTGCACGGCTATTAAATAACACTTCTGACAAAATACTACGGCAACTGTTTCCAGTACATAAAAATAAGAATTTCATGGTGTTACTCACAATAGGTGGAAATAGAAGAAAACTGTGAAGATTGGTGTTTCATCGAATCTTCATCTTGGTTTCCTATAATTTTCAAAACTTCAACGGCCCAACTTGGTAAATTTGGGTTAACGCTGTAATACACCCATTGCCCTTGTCTTGAGTCAAGTAAAATGCCATGAGTACGTAATAGCGCTAAATGTCGGGAAATTTTTGGTTGGCTTAAATCAAGTTGCTCGGTCAGTTCACAAACACATATGTTTTGTTTGCTTAAAACCAATTTAAGAATGCTTAACCGAGTAGGGTCCGAAAGACATTTAAAAAAATCGACTTGAGTGATCATGTCAGCAACATTTCATATTCGTTATTGCAAATATACGGATATCCATATATAAATGCAATATCTTAATTCGGCGATAAATTTGTCATGACTGAGCTAGTGAAGATTTACCATAACCCTGCTTGCGGCACCTCACGTAATACGCTGGCACTTATTCGTCATGCTGGGATTGAACCCATTGTTATTGAATATTTACAGACACCTCCTAGTAAAGATGAGCTTACTCAACTCATTTCACAAGCTGGATTAACCGTTCGTGATGCAATTCGTAAAAATGTTGATCCATATAAAGATTTAGATTTGGAACAAGACCGCTGGACAGATGAACAGCTAATTGATTTTATGGTCCAGTACCCAATTTTAATTAATCGTCCGTTTGTGGTGACTTCAAAAGGTACACGTCTGTGCCGCCCTTCTGAAATTGTCCTTGATATTTTAGATTCAGAAAACTTAGACTATTTTGCGAAAGAAGATGGTGAAGTGATTATTAATGAACAAGGGCAACGAGTAAAATAATCTAAGATTCTCATAAATAAAAAGCTAAATGGCGCAATACCATTTAGCTTTTTTGTTGAATGAAAGCGGTTAAAAATAGGACTTAATAAGAGGAAGGAGTTGTTCTCCTATGACCATACCTAATAAACCGACTAATGCTACAAGAGGTGGAGCTGGTGACTTAACATTTAAAACGTAATATAAGACACCAACGAGCAGCCCTACAGCCAAAGATAATAAGTACATTTTCATGCTACATACCTTAGGGAATCAAGCCATTTAAAGAGGCAAATTCCCACACTGTTTTATTTAAAATGCGAAACAAGAACACCCTAGTGCGCCCCAGAAAGATTTTTTATCTTTATCATTTACGGGAACATCAAGCATCCATGAATGGCTATGTCCATGCATGCCACAACTGCTAGCACATGCACATAGCGCACTTTCTGACTGTAGAGTCTGATTTGAAGGTGCATTACGGTTTTCAGATAATCGCCATTGACCACCAAAACGTTTTACAGGCGACCATGTTGGCAAGGCTGGCGGTAAAGGCGGATCATCTTGCTTAAACTCAGCACCTGCATAAACGACTTTTCCACCAAGTACAGTCAGTACAGATTCAATCCATTGGATATCGTCTGCTTCAACTTTGAAATAGTCATCAGAGAGTACAACCAGATCAGCAAGTTCGCCTGCTGTTAATGAACCTTTGACTTCTTTTTCACCTGAAAACCATGCAGAACCTTTAGTCCAGAGTTTCAGTGCTGTCTGGCGGTCTAATAAATCTTTTTCATCATATAGCGGCAAACCACCAACAGTTTTACCTGTACTTAGCCAATATAAACAGACCCAAGGATTATAAGATGCAACACGTGTCGCATCTGTTCCTGCACCGACTGGCACACCGAGTTCCAACATTTTTTTAACTGGTGGCGTATTTTTGGCTGCATCGGCACCATAGCGCTTTACAAAAATTTCGCCCTGATAAGCCATTCGGTGTTGAATTGCAATTCCCCCGCCCAATGCACCAATACGCTCAATATTACGTTCTGATACCGTTTCGGCATGGTCAATAATAAATCGGGTCGCAAATGGCTGTTTAGCATTTACTCGCTCAAAAACATTGAGTAACCGGTTAATGCTTTCATCATAGGTTGCATGAATACGAAAAGGCCATTTCTTTTCAGCCAAATGCTCAACAATGGCTTCGAGTTCACCTTCCATCTTTTCTGGTAAATCTGGACGTGGCTCATAGAAATCTTCGAAGTCACCCGCCGACCAAGTCAGGTTCTCACCCGCTCCATTCATTCTAAATAGTTCATCACCATCGCCCGGAAATGTCATTTCTGTCCAACGGCGATAATCATCAAGCTCTTCACCTGCTTTTTGAGCAAATAAGTTATATGCAATTCGCACCGTCATTTGGTTTTGATCGTGTAATTGCTTAATAACATCATAATCTTCGGGATAGTTTTGCCCACCACCTCCCGCATCAATTGCAGAGGTAATGCCCAAACGATTGAGTTCACGCATAAAATGACGAGTTGAATTGACTTGTTCTTCAACTGGTAATTTCGGAGCCTTACCTAAGGTTGAATACAAAATCATGGCCGATGGTGTTGCAAGTAGCAAACCCGTGGGTTCGCCTTTTGCATCACGCTCGATTCTGCCACCCGGTGGATCTGGTGTGTCTTTATTAAAACCTAGTACATTCAGAGCAGCGCGGTTCAACATGGCACTGGCGTATAGATGTAAAACAAAAACTGGCGTATCTGGTGCAGCTTTGTTGATTTCTTCTAAAGTCGGTAAACGCTTTTCGGCAAACTGGAATTCAGTCCAACCACCCACTACCCGCACCCATTGCGGCGCTGGAGTATTATCTGCTTGTTCTTTGAGTAAGCGTAGTGCATCCGCTACAGATGGCACACCTTCCCAACGCAGCTCCATATTGTAGTTCAAACCACCACGAATAATATGCAGATGGCTGTCATTTAAACCTGGGATGACCCGACGTCCATTTAAGTCTACAACTTTGGTGGTCGCTGTTGCCAGCTTCATGATTTCATCATTTGTACCTGTCCGTACTACTTTACCTTCTGCGATAGCAATTGCTTGTACTTCTGGGTTCTGAGGGTCTAGTGTTGTGATTTTACCGTTTTTGAATATGAGGTTTATTTCGGTCATTCTGAACTCCATTCTTGTGAATTATCGTTCTAAAAAATAAAGGTATAACAACATATCTATTTCATTATTCTTTTCAATTTTACACGACGGAGTCTGACCGTTTTACATCCAATAAAAGTAGCTAATTCTGTTACTTTTCTTTCGGAAAAAGTAACCAAAACCATTGCCATCTGCAAAACTCGTTCAATTACAATCTTTTTCAGATTTTGTCCTGCCTCGAACAGTTGCAGATGGCTTTTCCACTTATCAAATATAGTCAAAAATCGAATAAATCAACTTAAATATCAAAATACCCTTAACTCAACTATTGCTTATTTTGCAGGAACGGGTGCAAGTACTTCATGTTTTGATGTTGTACGTTCAGGTGCCTTATGAACCATTGTATAGGCATAATCAACGCCCATACCATAAGCACCAGAATGCTCACGTACAATTGCCATGACTGCATCATAAGTATCACGGTGTGCCCAATCACGCTGCCACTCAAGCAACACTTGCTGCCAAGTTACAGGAACAACGCCTGCTTGAATCATGCGCTGCATAGAATAATCGTGCGCTTCTTTCGAGGTGCCACCTGAGGCATCAGCTACCATATAAATTTCATAATCGCCTTCGAGCATGGCACCAAAAGCAAAGGTGTTATTACACACTTCAGTCCATAAACCTGAAACAATCACTTTCTTACGATTATTTTTTGCAAGTGAATCACGTACTTTTTGGTCATCCCATGAATTCATTGAAGTACGTTCTAAAAGTGGCGCATCTGGAAATACGTCTAAAAGCTCTGGATAGGTATGACCAGAGAAGCTTTCTGTTTCAACAGTGGTAATGGTGAAAGGAATATTGAATGTTTTAGCTGCCTTTGCGAGACCTACCGTATTATTTTTTAATACTTGACGATCTATCGACTGTACCCCGAAAGCCATTTGTGGTTGGTGATCAATAAAAATAATCTGACAATTCGTTGGTGAAAGTTGTTCTAAAAGTGATTTATTCATGGGTAAACTCCATTATTCCTTATGTGTAATGCATTTAAATTGCTTACTGGTCATTATAAAAACAGATAAAAATGTAAAGGCATAGACACTAAATCAGCACGAATCTGTATCCTGTGCGAATACAATTAAAACAATGATTGCTTTTTAATTTTTATAGTTTAATCATTGATATATATTTTTTTAACTTTCGCTTATCCATGGATCGATTAGACTGTATTTCCACTTTTGTAAGTGTCGTAGAACATGGTAATTTTAGTAGTGCAGCCAGAGCTCTCGATATCTCTCGCGACTTGGTTGCCAAACGTGTTTGCTATCTTGAAAATGACCTAAAAACCACACTTTTAAACCGAACAACAAGACAGATGAACTTAACATCTTGTGGAGAAAAGTTCTATCAACACAGCAAAGTCATTTTAAGTGAGTTTGAATGGGCTGCCTATGAAATTAGCTACAATCAGCAGTACCCTGAAGGTGAACTCAAGCTCAATACGCCCATGTCTTTTAGCAATATTTTTCTTCAAAATATCATTTCAGACTTTATTGAGAAATATCCCAGTATTAAAATCGATTTATTCATGACAGATCAGCTACTAGACATGAATAATAATAAATTTGATTTAACAATTCGTGTAGATGGCTCTCCTCCAAATTTGGCAAATAGTAAAATATTAAATACCTATCAACGTTACTTATACGCAACACCTGAGTATTTTAATCAGCATGGATTACCCGCCTCTTTAGAGGAACTCAAAGATCATAAATTTTTAATTTATTATCAAGATAGCCGTCATAAAAAATTGGTTTTTGAAAAAGACCAAAAAGAAGTGTCTTTTAATTGTTTCCCTGTGATGACCTGTAATAATGGTGAATTATTATTAGATATGTGTCTAAAAGATCACGGCATCGTCTTTCTTCCCGAGTTTATTGCAGACCATTACTACAAAGAAGGTAAATTACAGAAATGTTTGGAGGACTACACCAGTCAGCCACTTCATTTATATGTGACATGGCCCAACCGTAAAATTTTGTCGAAGAAAGTAAAACTATTTATCGATTTTTTAACACATCAAATCGTTCCTATAAAATAAGTGGTCTGGGCCTTTTCCATAAGAATTGGCCCACTTTTTTTAGTTGGTTTGAGTAATTTCAATCTTCTTATTTTTAAATAAATTTTGCTCTGCTTAAACTCCAGCAAGCTCTGACTGTTGTTCCTTTTTATAAAATGGCACATCACCGTTAATGGTGGCACGGTGCATAATGCGGTGTGCATCACCATAATCAAATAATGCCTTATGTTGGGTGCAGCGGTTATCCCAGATTGCGACATCACCCTCTTGCCATTTCCAACGCAAATGGAACTTTTCTTGTGTGGCATGTTCAAACAAGAAGTTAAGCAACTGCTCGCTTTCCTGTTCAGGTAATTCATTAATCTGAGTGGTAAAACCTTCACTCACAAATAGCAGCGGTTGGCCTGTGACTGGATGAGTACGCACAACTGGATGGACCACTGGTGGATTACGCTTAAAGGCTTGTAGCAGTTTTTCACGCTCTTCGTCATTATTTGCAAAACGTTCGAGTGGAAAAGATTTACGAATATCATGTGTCGCAGTCAAACCTTGTAATTTTTCTTGTAGCTCTAACGTAAGCCCTTTAAAAGCTGCCGTGTTACTTGACCAGAAAGTATCGCCACCTACAGGTGGAATTTTAATGGCTTGCAATACACAACCTAATGGTGGTGTATTGCTAAAAGTGACGTCTGTATGCCAAAGCTCATTATCACGCAGGTCCTGCTTCCAACTATCCAGAACCATCACTTCAGGCACATCTTCAATAGAAGGATAAATCGGGTGCACATGTAAGGTGCCAAAACTTCGTGCCAAATCTGCTTGAGCCTGAGGTGCTAATTTTTGCTTTCGAAAAAAGATGACTTGATGATCAAGCAAAGCCTGTTGGATTTGCTGTGTTGTATTTTCATCCAAGACATTCAAATCAATATCATGAATAATTGCGCCAATGGTAGGCTTGATCACTTCAATATTTAAGTTCGCTATTACTGTATTCATCTTCTTTACTACAACTGCTGACCATACCAAGGAGAAAACTGCTTTTGTAACCAACGTAAAAACAGCTCAAAACTAACTGCGACAATCGCAATCACAATAATGCCCAGAATCACCGTATCAGTAATTAAGAACTGTGCTGCCGATTGCACCATAAAACCAATACCACGGTCTGCTGCAACCAACTCTGCTGCAACTAATGTGGACCAGCCCACCCCAAGACCAATACGAATACCGGTAATAATATGAGGTAAAGCCGTTGGTAAAATGACATGCCAAAATACTTGTGTCTGACTCGCTCCTAGCGACAGTGCAGCACGTTCACGATTAAGCTGATGACTTAACACGCCATGCGCACTACTAATAATGACAGGCGCCAAAATCGAGAAGAAAATCAAAAGTACTTTAGTGGTTTCACCAATACCAAACCAAATCACGAGTAATGGCAAATAAGCTAACGGTGGGATTGGACGCAATAACTCAACCAAAGGATCTAAAACTGCACGTACCCATTTGTTCAGCCCCATCCACAAACCTAAGGGAACACCAATCACCACAGCAGCAATCAAAGCTAAAAATACACGAGAGATGCTGGCTGCTAAGTGTTGCCACAAGGTTGCCTTCATAAAGCCTTCTTGGCTTACCGATATAAATTTTTGCCATACTGCCTGTGGACTCGGTAAAAACAGTTCAGGTACTACATGCAAAGCAGTAATCAGAAACCAAAAAGCGACAACACTTGCGACACTAATAATGCTCACAGCCAAAGTGCGATGTTTTTCTAAAAATGTCGATAGAAATGAAGCATTTTCTGTTTGCACATCTGGCTTAAGTTTTAGCCCTGCTTTGTCATATTCATAGACGTTATCTTTAGTACTCATGTGGTTAACGCCTCCTCGGTTTGTTTTTGTGCTCTTAAGCTTTCAAATAACTGTTCTCTAAGCTGAATGAATTGAAGATCCGACTTGATTGAACGAATAGACTCACCCTGACGATATCGCTTCGCAAAATCGAGATGTAGAGTTTCTACAATTTTTCCTGGATGCGCTGTCATCAGAACTAACTGATTACTCAGCAATAATGCTTCTTCAATGTCATGAGTAATTAAAAAGAAACTTTTATTTTGCTGAATCCACAAATCAAGCACTAACTGCTGCATGTTTTCACGAGTAAAAGCATCTAATGCGGCAAAAGGTTCATCGAGTAAAATAAACGGCGCGTGACTGATCAAAGCTCTAGCAATACCCACACGTTGTTTCATACCACCGGAAAGCTCCCAAATATTGGCTTTTTCAACGTGACTTAAACCCACAATTTTCAAAATTGCGTTCACTTGCGCTTCGATATCTGCACGCTTTAAACCTTTTAACTGCAAAGCGAAGCCAACATTATCTGCAACATTCAGCCAAGGAAGTAATGCATGATCCTGAAACACGACTGCGCGGGTTACATCTGGTCCATTTACCACTTCATGATTTACAAGCACATCACCTGAACTCGGCTTTTGAAAACCTGCCAAAATATTGAGTAGCGTTGTTTTGCCGCAACCCGACTCACCTAAAATGACGGTTAAAGAACCTTCTTCAATTTTGAGGTTAATGTCTTGTAAAACTGGCTTTTGCTGTTTAGGAAAAGTCAGATGAATATGTTTGGCTTCTAGTACACTCATGACAACTCCTTAAGGCTGCAAAAATGAAGAATTCACATTGCCTTTATAATCGGCTTTAAGTTGATCGACCTTGCCCTGACCTTTTAAGAACTTCGCTGTATCAAAAATATTTTGCGCGAATTCACCATCTAACGTTTGTTTTTGCTGAGCGTGGTCAAGGTAAATATTTCCACTTAATAAAAGCGGGATATCTTTTGGATCAGAACCTGTTAACTGAGCAATTTTTTCAACGTTATCGGCATTTTTAACGTATGCAGTTGGGTCTTGATTATATTTTTCGAGTTGCTCAAGTGTGGTTTTAACAAACGACTTTAAGAAATCAGGATTTTTCTCTGCAAAGTCTTTACGCACAACCCATAAATCATAGGTTGGAGCGCCCCATTCACCCACTTGTTTAGAATCGATTAATACCGTGCCTGACGCTTTCGCTTTACTTAAAGCAGGTTCCCACACATAAGCTGCATCAATATCTCCACGCTCCCACGCTGCTGCAATTTCAGGTGGACGCAAGTTAATAATCTTTACTTTATCTTCTGGAATGTTCCAATGTTTAAGCGCAGATAAAAGGCTGTAATGCGTAGTTGAAACAAAAGGTACAGCAATAGTTTTGCCAATTAAATCTTGAGGGCTTTTAATGCCTGATTTATTACTTACTACCAATGCTTCAGAGGCACCAAGTTTTGAAGTAATTAAGAATACTTCAATCGGTAAATCACGGCTTGCTGCCGCTGCAAGTGGACTAGAACCAATATTACCAAGCACGACATCACCAGAAGCCAATGCGTTAACAACATCTGAGCCCGCATCAAATTTTTTCCATTGAATGGTACGTTGACTATGCTTTTCATATTCCCCATTTGCTTGTGCGACCTTACTTGGGTCAACTCCAGTTTGATAAGCAATGATGACTGGTTTGCTGTCACCAACTGAGGCACTTGTATTATTGTCTTTTTTATTTTGCCATACGATAAATGCAACAATTGCGACTACCACAATTGCCGTAATAATTAACGGTTTGGTCTTTGTGCTCATAATTTTATGATCTTTCAATAATATAAGCTCATGGTATGCAGCAGGCTTTATAATGAAAAATAAAAAAATCTGAGTTGCTTATCTATTTTTGATAAATAACTTTTCCTTATAAGTTTTTATCTTTTGGTAAAAAGAAAACTTCAAGCAATCTTGTAGGTTAGAGGTAAAATTAAAGTACTTATATATCAATAATTAAAAACGATATTCAAAAAAACATGATTAGAAAAACCTGACATAGACCTTCTAATTATTTTATCCTACTCATTTCATCATTTTTATTTTTGCTTCTCGTATCTAGAGTTTTGCATCTAATTAATTTTCATTATTTTATACAATGATATGATTTTATTATCTTTTTATCATAGAACCTCAGCAAATATTGAGATTTGATCAATATTTTTTCTAGTTTATATATGACACAAATTTAATTTTTTATTGATAAAAGGAGAAACAGGCTTTTGCTTAAACATCATAAAATTATCCAGAAAACTTTTATTGCCAGTGCACTTATAGGTTGCAGTCTTTCAAGCCAAGCGGCACTTACTTTTGGCAATGCTGAAGAAGGTCAACTCAAAGTGAGTGGCACAATTCGGGCAAAATACATTTATGATTTTGATTCAGATCCCACGACTAGCAAATTTTCTTTTAATGACGCGGTGCTCTGGCTAGACTATAACTCTCCCAAATGGATTGGCCGTCTAGATTATCGGCTTTATGAATATTATGGCCGTTTAGGCGATGCCAATTGGCTCACAGACGCATGGGTGGGTTATAAAATTAATGACAACAGTAAAATTATTGCTGGCTTAAACCCCGTCCCTTTTGGCTTGGGTCGCTTTTGGGGAAATACTTATTATTTAGGCATTGCTAATAGTGCAGGTTGGGAAGATGTGCACAACCTTGGGGTGAAATATGATTTCAATGATGGAACCAATGAAGCACAACTTGCCTTTTATCCTACCGATGGCGGCAACTATAGAGGCAAAAGCAAAGACTCGAGTCGATTTAGTATCAACCCTGTCAACGCTGATGATTCTGTACCGCAAGGCACAAATACCCAAGAAAAGAACTCAATTGTTGTTCGCGGTGCGCATACATTTAAAAATATAGCTGGGCAAGAAGACTTCTCCAGCCAACTTGGTGCCTCTGCTTGGTATTCAACCATTGAAAATAAACGCTCAGGCCAAGATGGCGATCGCCAAGTCTATTCAATTTTTAACAACACCACTTATAAACAATGGAACTTACAGCTTTTGGCAGGTTATCAAGACATTGATAATGCTGACTCTCAATACAAAGATCATCTTACTTTAGGTGGTTTTGATTACTCATTTAACTCAGCAACCAAAGGCCAGATATATTCAGCCGAAGTGAGCTATCTATTTCCTCAACAATTTGGCCCCATTACATCGGTGCGCCCTTATCTAAATTATAGTGCTTATAAAAAAGAGCAAGACGGCTTTAAAGACTCAACCCGTTTTATCCCCGGCATTGCGTTTAACTATCAAAAACTGACGGTACAAGCCGAGTTGCTAATTGGCAAACATGACCCTTATTTAGGGGATAGTGAGGGCCTAGCGGCTGGCGGAACTAACGATAAATGGAATAAAAAAGCGTTTGTGATCTTTGCTTATTATTTCTAATTCAAAACAAAGGCCAATACATGTTGGCCTTTGTTTTTATCTAAAAAATTTAGGTTTAACTAATCAATTACTGGTGAATTATTGAGTGGAAGGTCTGGGTTATTTTCGTCAATGACATCTACATCTTGTGCAGTTGGCTCAAACTTAATAAGTAGTCCAATCACAATTAAAGGAATAAAAGCAAACACAGAAATAATCAGATATACATCTGTTTTGTAGCCTGCCATCCAGATCGGCAAAACAAACAAAGCAATTGCCTGAGCCACTCCAGTTACAGCACGGTTAAACCCAACGCCAACACCACGAATCGAAGCAGGATAAGCCATTGTTGGATAGACCATCATTTGTGCCCCTGGTCCGAAACCTTCAGCAAAAAGCCATAAACCGAGCATGCCAATGGCAGTGTAGAGTAAAAAGCTATTGCCCGGCTCACCAATTAATGCCAATGCAATAAGGGCAATAAATTGGAGTAAAAAGCCTGTGAGCAACACATGACGAGATTTAAATCTACTGGCAACAAATACCCCCAACAACCCGCCTGTAAATGCAAACAGTAAATTTAGCCCGAGTGTTGTGGTAATGGTCGTCAAAACATCAGTATGGAAAAAACGAGTCAAAATGGACGGTAAAAAGAAAGCAATGGTGGTGTACTGAAATGCCACCGAAATATGAATCACAATTGCCACAATCGTTCTTGGCAAATAGGTTTTATTAAATAAAACAGCAAAGCCTTCGCGTTGTTTTGTTTCAGCCTTTCTTTCTACTTTTTCAACTGTTGCTACAGCGTTAATTGCATAGGATTCTTGCAGAACTTTAGCTGCCCCTTTTAAATCACCCTGATTAGCCAGCCAAATTGGTGATTCAGTTAAATATTTACCACGAATAAAAATAATGAGTAACGCGGGCACCGCTCCAAAAATTAAAGAAGCTCGCCATAACCAGTTGCTATGCTCTGGTGGTAAAAGAAAGTAAAGCGCCAAAACTAATCCAAAGCAGACAGAAGATGCGGCGTACCACATTGGGCACCAAGCGGCTAAACGGGCTGCCTTGTTGCTACTTCCGTTAAACTTAGAAAACTCAGATAAATAAGACATCGCTACAGGTAAATCGACCCCAACACTAATACCCATAATAAATCTGGCTAAAATGAGTACCCACACATTTGGTGCAAAGCCTGCCACAATGGCCGCAATAACAAACAGCACCATGTCAGCCATAAACACTCGATAACGACCGATTTTATCGGTTAGCCAACCGCCAATTAAATTACCGACAATGGTTCCACAGACAATTGCCGAAGCAACTACACCTGTCATGACAGGACTTAAAGAAAACTCTGATATGACCTGCTCAATACCGAAAGAGAGCGTCGTCAAATCATAAGCATCGATAAATACACCAATCAGTGCCAACCAAATGACTTTATTAGATTTACCCTTCCCCGCAAATTTGGAGATTAATTGTGATACATCATCGGGAGATTTAATTTCATGGCGATGCGCATGATTTAGTTCTTGTACGCTCACTTAATAATTCCTGAATTTTAATAACAGAAACAAAATAATGATTATTCACATAATAGAAAAACAAATTAATCTGATGTTTTAATCTGAATTATAGAATTATCTTTTCATCATTAACTCAGCAATAAAACCGATATAAAAACAAATAAAATAAAAGCCAGTATTTAACCAGCTTTCACTTAAATAAAATTTAAGATATTAACTTGCCTCAGCAAGCTTTAATTCTTTTAGATTTCGACATTTTGCACCGCGGTGATTTTCTGGTAAATATGGTCCTGCACCAAATAATTTTTCTCTTAACGTTCCCTCTACATATGAAGTTTGATATACCCCGCGTTTTTGCAACTCTGGGACAATAAACTCTACAACATCTGCAAAGGTCTGATGAGCCAAAATATAGGCAAGATTAAAGCCATCGACATCAGTATCTTCAACCCACTGCTGTAAAGCATCGGAAACTGTTTCTGCTGAACCCACCAATACTGGTCCGTTCCCACCTAGACTATTCCAGTTTGCGATTTCCTCAATAGTCCAGACTCGCTCAGGGTCCGCATTCACATAAGAGTCTAGTAAAGATTGAATCGCGTTGGTTTGAATATATTCCACTTTATCTGTCGGTTGGTATTGTGAAAAATCAACTCCTGACCAACCCGAGAGCAAAGTTAAAGCGCCATCATAGCTTCCATAGCTTTGATATTCTTTAAACTTAGCTTGAGCTTTTGCATCGGTTTCATCTGTCACAATCGACAAGAGCGCGTAAATTTTAACTGAGTAAGGATCGCGTCCTTCTTGAGCCAGTTTTTGGCGAATGCCTTGTACAATCTTTTTAGTCGCAATTTTAGAAGGTGCTGCAATAAACACACATTCGGCATTTTGGCTAGCAAACTTCTGGCCACGAGATGATGCACCTGCTTGATATAATACAGGTGTACGCTGTGGTGAAGGTTCACAAATATGGATGCCTGGTACAGTAAAATACTTACCTTCGTGCTGAATTGGATGCACTTTTTTATGGTCAGCAAAGATACCTCTTTCACGGTCACGCAGTACCGAACCCTCTTCCCAAGAACCTTCCCAAAGTTTATAGAGCACTTCTAAATATTCATCGGCAATGTCATAACGGTTGTCATGATTGACCTGAGTTTTTAAGCCTAAGTTTTTTGAACCACTTTCTAAATAAGACGTCACGATATTCCAGCCAACTCGTCCTTTGGTCAAATGATCTAGGGTACTAATACGTCTAGCAAAAGGATAAGGATGTTCAAAGGAAATTGATGTGGTCACACCAAAGCCCAAGTGCTTCGTTACAGCCGCCATAGCAGGAACTATCTGTAATGGATCATTGACTGGAACTTGCACTGCACCTGTTAAGGCATGCTCAGCACTTTGATGGTAAACGTCATAAATGCCAAGCACATCTGCAATAAAAATACCGTCAAAAAAACCACGTTCCAAAATTTGTGCTAAATCTGTCCAATATTCTAAATCTTTATATTCAACAGATCGATCTTGAGGATGTCGCCATAATCCGGGAGATTGATGTGCAATACAATTCATTTCAAAAGCATTAAAACTAATCTTCTTAGTCATAAAATATCAGCCAGCATTTTAATTACTTTTATACTAAAGCAATTTTTATCTATTCTTTATAATATAAACCCCAAACAAAATATGATTTTATTCTAATACATTTTTATAATTTATTTTAATACTACAAATAATATTAAGCTGCCCTAAAGACAGCTTAATATATAAACTTAAAACTTACTCTTTAATAACTTCACCAATTCTCCATTGATAAGGTGGTAATGTTCCATTCACGCTAAAGTCACCCACAATCCGATTTTTAAATACTCTTGGGTTATGGGAGGCTAAAGTGCGTACATTTCGCCAATATCGGTCTAAGCTCAAATCTTTATCTGTCGCTGAGGCACCTAATGCATCAAATAGAATTGTCGATGCGTTTAAAATTAAATCGGTAATGACGGTTTGAGACTGTGCACTTTCAAGCTCAGCAAGCGCATTTTGTTCTTCTTCAAGCTGCTCATTATTTTGAAATGCTGCCAAGTAAGCACGTTGTAAACTTTGCGCAACTTTTTCAACAATCGCCCCTGCGCTATATGCTGCTCCACGAATTTGCCCAACTACTTGTAAAATTTGCGGGTCCTGTTTTACAAATTGAGCATTCGCATGAGTATAGTTGCGGGTACGTTTAGCCACAGCTTGAGAAACATCATAAGTCGCAGCACGCCCTAAACCAGTAATGATTGCGAGTTGCACCAGTTGGTAATAAGCGGCTGAATATTTAAAGCGGTCATCATCGGGTAAAATTTCGGCCTCGTCGACTTGTACATCATGAAAATATGCCGTACCGCTTGCAGTGAGTTGCTGACCAAAGCCATTCCAGTCATCTACAATTTCGACACCTTCAGCTTCACGGCGCACAACGACTGAGCCAGATTCACCGTTTAAATCAGTTACCCCAACATCAACCCAATCTGCATATAGACTACCTGTAGTGTAGTATTTTTGACCTTTAACGCGAATTTTTCCGTCAGCATCCCGATATAAACGAGTTTCGAACTGATCAATTGACTCTTTTCCACCTTCAGACCATGCACTGCCAACTGTTTCGCCTTGTGCAATTCGACTGAGCCAGCGCTGTTGAAACGCTTTATTCTTGGTGACCAGCACGTCTTCAGTGAAACCAAAATGCACTCGCAAAGCTTGCGGTAAATTTGAGTCTGCTTCTGCCAACTCAACTAATAATGCGAACAACTCAGGAATAGTTGCCTCAAAGCCCCCATGTGCTTTAGGAAGTCGTAATCTTGTAAAACCAATATCTTTGAGCCACTGAAGTTGTTCATATGGCAAAATATGCTGTTGCTCACGGACCAAGGCACCTTCTTTAATACGCGCGAAGGTCGGTCTAAAGTGTTGAGCTAATTCATCATAACGTTCAGAAGGCCCTTGTCCCCAAACTCGCGAGATTTGGGACGCTTGACTAAGTGCAGCATGTGTCAATGAACCGAGATGATATTCAAAATTTAAATTTGTCATTTATGGAAAACCACTATTGCTTTGCTTTACCATAAAATATTTATTTCACATGAAAACGATTATTTTTATATAACAGTATTCATTCTTTATATAAGCAATAAGCTAAGATATCTTTTTGAGCTTTACGCTCTGTTGGCTTTGCAAGAGTGTTTGCATGTATTCTGAATAGACAGATAACTTCTCAAAAATATGCTCTGAATAAAACATATCATCAATTAAATGGGTCATTTGAGGCGTAGTGAAGGTATCGCATAAACCTACAAGTTGTGCATTCATTTGTGCAAATTGGCTACACAGTTGCACATAAGTATCATCTTTATTTTTGAATAATAATTGACGCATATCTAACCCATTTAAGTCTTTTAAATCAGTGTTTTTTACCGACCTGATCCAATAAATCTTTATCTTTAGAAATTGTTCGAGTTGCTTTAAAGCGTCTAGATCAACTTCTAAATGTGTGATTAAAAAAATTGTAGAGATATCACTTCGGCATAGTGCCTTTATTAAGCTTAAATAAACAAAATCAACATCATCTAGCTCGGTCAACTCTAAATCTAAATATATTTTTAGACTCTCAAGAATCTCATCTACCTTAAACAAGACTTTCTTTTCGGCTTGATAATATTTATTGAGAATAGTAAGTACAGGCTCGGTAGCGGGCGTCGTATAAATAGCAGCCTTATTGAGATTTGCAAAAATAAAAGGTGAAAATAGATAAGCCAAACTGCTTTGCTGTGCCTGAATATACGATTGAATTAAATATACAGTATGAGATTTAGAAAAATCTCTTAATACCTTTGCTCTTAATAAAGTTGCTTCAAGGTTAACGTATGTCTGCTCTAATTGAGTGGATATTGATATTGGAATAGACTGATTTTTAATAATTTTATTTAAAATATTTAGTTGAGAAGTAATAAACATTTTTTAACATCCAAGCTATTTTAGAAGAGCTACACTTAAAACAAGGTCTTTCATCATCCACGTAATAATCAGACCTCAAACAAAACAACAAGGAAATAGAAAAGAAGAAATTTATCATGTGCTTATATGTAAACACAAAATCGCATTCATGTTGTTTTTGAAGGCTGATTTTAGTCATCCGTAAATCTTGTTCATTTTTATTTTGAACTTTAGATGAAGGGATACATAGCTACAGATAATTGAAAAAAAACTATAGCACCCATAATAAGTGCTCCAGACTGTTATAGTTTTATAAAAAATTTCTGTATCTACATATACAAAAGCTGCCAGTGCATGATTAAGAAAACTTCTTAAGGTGGGTAGTTTTCATGAAACGTACGTATGTGTACCAACAGATATTTCATCAATGTTTCAATGCAACATGCTTTTTTACAAATGCAACATCAAGCCTAAACTTTATTAACAGATTAAAAACAATCAATCGTTCTATTCTCTTGAAATATCAAGCAATTACACTGCTTTATACATTTGGCATTTTACTTGCTAAGAATATTTATCACAGCTACAAGTTTTATCGTCCAAATGTTTTTTCACCTGAAATTAAGCATTTAACACAATCATCATTAGCTAGTTCACAGGGGGAAATTTTATGAGCCTCGGTCTAACCGCTTTAGAATTAGCACGAATACAATTTGCCTTCACAGTATCCTTTCATATTATTTTTCCGGCCACCTCCATTGGTCTTGCCTGCTTTTTAGCTGTTCTGGAATGGAAATGGTTAAGAACTCAAAATCCGATTTATAAAGATCTCTTTAAATATTGGATTAAGATCTTTGCGGTTGCATTTGGTATGGGAGTGGTCTCGGGCGTTGTTATGAGCTACCAGTTCGGTACCAACTGGAGTGAATTTTCACGGGTCGCAGGAAGTATTACCGGCCCTTTACTTACCTATGAAGTCTTAAGTGCTTTCTTTTTAGAAGCTGGCTTTTTAGGCATCATGTTGTTTGGTTGGGGGCGCGTCGGTCCTCGAGCCCACTTTTTTGCAACACTGATGGTTGCAATTGGTACCTGTATTTCCATGTTCTGGATTTTATCGTCCAATAGCTGGATGCAGACGCCTCAAGGCTTTGCCATCGAAAATGGCATTATTGTGCCAAAAGACTGGTTTGCTATCGTTTTTAATCCATCCTTCCCTTACCGCTTTGCTCATATGGGCGCCGCAGCCTTTTTAGTTTCGTCTTTGTTAGTCGTAGGAACATCTGCTTGGCATTTAGTCAAAGGCCGTCGTGATGAATTAGTTAAAAAATCGTTTTCGATGGGCCTCTGGATGGTACTTGTGACTTCATGTTTACAAGTCGTTATTGGTGACAATCATGGTTTAAATACTCGTGAGCATCAACCCGCTAAACTGGCAGCGATGGAGGGTCATTGGGAAACAAACCATAATGAACCGATGCCACTACTGTTATTTGCAATTCCAGATATGAAAGAAGAACGTAACCACTTTGAAGTGGGTGTTCCATATTTAGGTAGTTTAATTTTAACTCACAGTTTAGATGGCCAAGTCACAGGTTTAAAAGAATTCGCACCTGAAGATCGTCCGAATTCAACCATTATTTTCTGGAGTTTCCGTGTAATGGTGGGCCTTGGTGTACTCATGGTCACGCTATCTTTAATTGCTCTTTGGTTACGTAAACGCGGTAAGTTATATGAAACTTCTTGGTTCCATAAATTTGCACTGCTCATGGGGCCAGCGGGTTATGTCGCAATGCTCGCAGGCTGGATTACCACTGAAGTTGGCCGTCAACCTTGGGTTGTATATGGAATTATGAGAACAAAAGATGGGCTTTCTCATACCGTTTCTGCAGATCAGGTTGGCCTGAGTCTCTTTATTTTTGTGGTGGTCTACACCATCGTTTTTGGTAGTGGTATCTACTACACCTTAAAACTCATTAATAAAGGCCCTGTATTTATCGATACGCCAAATATTGAAACTGGTGGTGTTGGACACTTTAAAACACCAATGCGTCCACTCAGTGCTGTCGAGGAAAATATTGACGATAAACAAAATTCTGGGGAGAACCGTCATGATTGATCTTTCTTTAATATGGGTCGGTATTATCGGTTTAGGTGTCCTGATTTATGTGGTCATGGATGGCTTTGATTTAGGGATCGGAATTATGTTCCCCTTCATCAAAAGCAGTCAGGAGCGTGACGTAATGATGAATACCGTGGCTCCTGTCTGGGATGGTAACGAAACATGGATGGTACTGGGTGGTGCTGGTCTTTATGCTGCATTCCCACTGGTTTACTCAACGGTTTTATCGGCACTGTATCTACCTATTATTTTTATGGTAATTGCCTTAATTTTCCGTGGAGTCGCATTTGAATTCCGCTTTAAAGCTCATCGCACCAAATACCTTTGGGACTTAGCTTTTATTTGGGGTTCAGTGTTAACTAGCTTCCTTCAAGGCATCATCTTGGGTGCCTATATTCAAGGCATTAAAACCACCAATGGTATTTTTTCTGGCGGATCACTTGATTGGTTAACACCATTTACCTTCTTTACTGGTATTGGTGTAGTTGCCATGTATGCCACTTTAGGATGTGGATGGCTTATTTTAAAAACCGAAAAAGGCTTGCAGCAACGTATGTATGAGCTTATGCCAAAGCTGATTATTGCACTGCTCATTATTTTTGGTGGAGTGAGTCTATATACACCATTAACTCATCCTGAAATCGCAGATCGCTGGTTCTCTTTACCGAATCTGTTCTATTTTAGCCCTGTACCTATTTTGGTTTTATTGTTTGTTGGCCTGATTTTATCGGCGTGTAAAAAGCAGCAACATGACCTTAAACCATTTATATATACGCTAGCCCTCGTTTTCCTTGCATTTACAGGCTTTGTGATTAGTTTATGGCCCTATATTATTCCGCCCTCAGTCACCATCTGGCAAGCTGCAGCCCCGCATTCAAGTCAAATGTTTGCTTTGGTCGGTGCACTCATTCTTATCCCAATTATTATTGCTTACACTATTGTGTCTTACTGGGTATTCCGAGACAAAGTTCGTGTAGGCGATGAAGGCTATCATTAAAGTTAGGAGGGTTTTATGAAAAATTTATCTTCTAAACTGACTCAAACCCAATGGTTTATTCTGCTATGGTTAGGTGGTTTTTTAGCACTAGCTGTTATTGCCGGTTTGTTTAAAGTGATATTGATTTATGCAGCCCCTTATCTGAAGTAAAATTATTTTTATAAGCAAATGCCGTTTGTAGAATCTACAAACGGCATTTATTATTGATTCAGTGCATCTTTCATTTTGTCATTTTTTGCAGCCCATACATGTATAAATCAGAACAACTTGCCCATAGCATTCGCCAACTCATTGAGAGCGGCACTTTAAATGCACACGAGAAGTTACCTTCTTTAAGAGATCAGGTGCAACGCTCTGGTTTTAGTTTAATGACGGTAATGAATGCTTACCAAGAACTTGAATCACAGGGTTTGATCTATTCCAAAGAAAAATCGGGATACTTCGTTGCCGAGCTCATTACGCTTAAACCTTTAGAGCAATATTCTGTTGTTTCACTCAACTCAAAAATTGAAATTAATTCTTTAGTTTTTAAATATCTTAAATCAATTCAAAATGAATCTGTCATACCGTTTGGCTCTGCCTTTCCTGACAGTCAGCTTTTATATGCGCCTAAACTTATTCAAATTATGGGGCAGCTTGCCCGTCAGAAACAAAGTTACGACCAAACTACAAGCCTACCACCCGGCAATTTAGCTTTACGAAAACTCATTGCTCAACGCTACTGTATGCAGGGGATTCAGACCGACCCAGATGACATTGTCATTACATCTGGCGGACTAGATGCCCTCAATCTTTCCTTACAAGCGGTTGCTCAACCGGGTGACTATATTTTATTACAACAAAACGTATTTTATGGCGCTTGGCAGGCAGCAGAACGTTTAGGGTTAAAAGTTATTACGATTCCTGAGCATCCTCAACATGGTTTTGATCTAGAGGCTTTTGAACAAGTTATTAATAGTTATCCAATTAAAGTCTGTTGGTTGATGTTAAACAGCCATAATCCAATCGGGTTTACGGTGAGCGACGATATTAAATATAAAATTGCTAAGCTACTTCATGAGCACCAAATTTATTTAATTGAAGATGACGTTTATGAAGAGCTGTTTTATGGCGGACAAAAGCCTCTTTCAATGAAGTATTTTGATCAGCAAAATCTGGTCCTTCACTGCTCTTCATTTTCTAAAACGTTAGGTGCAGGTTTTCGGGTCGGTTGGGTCTATGCAGGTAAATTTTCTGATCATATTCAGCATTTACAACTCATGAGTACCATTTCAGTAAATGCACTCATTCAAAATGCCTTAGTCGAGTTTTTGTCTCATCATCATTATGAAAAGCACTTACGTACTCTCAGACTTTCACTTGAGCGTTATAAAAAGCAGTTTTATCACTATTTAAAGCAACATCTGCCATCCTCTTGCGAAGTTTATTACCATCCAAGTGGTTATTTTCTTTGGGTTAAGCTACCGAATAGTTTAGATAGTATGCAAATTTATGAAGAGTTAATTCAACAAAACATTGGGGTGGCTCCAAGTCCACTGTTTAGTGTTTTACCCGCACAGCAGCATTATTTAAGAATCAACTGCTCTTTTGAATGGACACCCAAAATTCAAAGTGCATTAGAACAAATCATTAAAACAATTCAACAGCGGGTTGAAGCTGTTTCTTAAATAATGTACTTCGACCTAAGCCCAATTTTATAGTGAATGTTTTGTGGTAACTTTAGAGCTTAAATCTATATTTTTAAAGGAAACAGGTTCAAGGGATTAATATGGAAATTGATGAAGAACTCACCCTTAAAAAGATACAGATTTTTTTAGCATTTATGCGCTGTGGCAATTTGTCTAAAACCGCGACAGAAATGGAGCTTAGTAATGTCAGTGTTCACAAAGCACTGCACTCTTTAGAAAGCGCTTTACGCTGCCCGCTTTTTAAAAATGAAGGACGTAATCTCATTCCTTTAAAAAGTGCCTATGTTTTTGAAGAACGGGCGCAAAAAATCATACAGGACATTTTTATTACCGTTAATAAAACCAGAGAAGCCGCAGGTTTTGCAGCTAAGGTTTTACATTTAGGTTCACTTTATTCTTTAACTGTAAATACGATTCCAAATGTAATTAGCGGGCTTAAGCTCAGACGCAGTGAACTTGATATTCAACTGTTACTCAGCTCAAATCAGGACTTGGTTAAAAAACTTAAAGCAACGGAACTTGATGCGATTATTGTGGCTTTAAATGAAACCACTCAAGATGATGACTTTGAAATTTTACCTATGTTTTCAGATGATATTTTTCTGGCCGTCAATAAAGATTCAAAATATGCAGAGTTTAAAGAAATTGATTTAAGCCTATTAAAAGAAGAGACATTCCTCACTTTAACCAAAGGCTTTGCGACCCATAACGATAGCGATATTATTTTTAAAAAAGCAGGCTTCTCGCCTAAAGTTGCCTTGCAAGTGAACGATATTTTTACTCTCATTAGTATGGTCAGTTCAGGCGTTGGTTTTGCCCTTTTACCGGGTCGTATTTCTGCGGTTTATGAAAGCTCAGTTAAGCTCATTCCGCTAAAACAGCAATATCATATGCAACAAGAAATCGGTTTGGTTTTTTTAAAAAGTAAGGAACGAGATCCTAATTTACTCGCACTGATTGCAGAGTGTCGTATGTTTGCTTCGAATTTTCATAAAATGAATAAATAGCAACTCATTAAATTTAATAAGTTGCTACCATTTTAGACTCACTTCATTATCCAAAAATTGCATTAACCGTTATAAAAAATAAGGATGGTCCAAGTAAGCAACCAAGTCCTGTGTAGAAGGTTGCAACTAAAGCACCATAAGGAACAAGTCTTACATCTGTTCCAGCTAAACCGGCTGCCGTACCGCTTGTTGTTCCCGCTAAACCGCCAAATACCATCGCTGAACGCGGACTTTTTAGATACATGAATTTAGCAAGAAGTGGTGTGCCGACCATAAAGAAAACAGACTTGATTAATCCAATCGCAATAGAAAGCGCGATTACATCTGAGCTAGCACCAATCGCGGTTCCTGTAATTGGACCAACAATATAAGTCATTGCACCTGCACCAATCGTCGTCATTGAGATTGGATCTCGATATCCCATCACCCATGCCACCATCACACCGATGGCAAAAGGCACTACACAACCAAGCACTAATGCGATTAGACCAATTTTTCCTGCTTTCTTCACTTCTTTCACATCGACTTCAAAGGCTGTTGAAGCAATAGCCAGATCCCGAATCATGGCTCCACCTAGCAATGCAAATCCAGAAAATATAGCGATATCAGAAACACCTTTGGTTCCTTGCGTATAGACCCCTGCAAAGTAAGCGACAACTAAACCTAAAGTAATCGCGATTGCAGAGCTTTGTAGTTTCCCCTTCGTCAAATATTTTGAGAGTAAATGGGAAACAAACATCATTAAACCCGTTACGGCAAGAGCAGTCACTAATGCATTTTTTGATAACACAGCAATTATAGCGTCCATCATTTAAATCCTTTTTTGATTGAACTTTTTATAGTTTATGTTTGCTTAGGCTATTTTTTCCTTAGCTTCTATCGTCCATTCATAGGTTTCATAGTCGCCACTAATTCGATTTAAGTAGCGAATGACTAAAACCGTGCCAATTAAAGAGGCAATAGAAACGATCAGTCCTAACATTCCTCCAGATAGCGCAGCAACAACATTTTGTCCTGCCGACATCGCCACCACGATCGGAATATACATTCCTGACCAATATAAAACGCCAAATTGAGTGATTTGTGGCAAATAGCCTTTTCTTGCCAATAATTCTTTAGATAAAATTAAAAGAATCATTGAAATAGCAACGCCTCCTACATTGGCTTTTACACCTAATAGCATGCCTAAAGTATTACCAAAATAATCACCTAATAAATGACAGATCGCTAATATTGCTGTTCCATATATAATCATTGTAAATCCCTCATATCCTTGGGTTATTACTAAACTTTTAATCCATATTGCTATAAAGAACCACTATTTTGCATTGCAATCTGAATGCTGTCTAAACGTGTTCCTTGAAATGACAACACAGTTCCTTCTTTAAATATCCGACGTGCGAGTGCAGTGAGAACCGTTCCCGGCAAAGCTTCTATCTGTAGTCTTACACCACGCTCCCATGCAGCTTGCAGGGTGCTTTCCCAATCTACCGTTCGACTCATGTTAAAAGCCAAGTCATCAGCAATTTGTTCTGACTTACTCAGCGTACGAGCGGTTGTACCACTTAAATAACGAATTTTAGGCTGCTTTAAAGTGACTCCCTCCATAGACGCTGCAAGTTGCTCTGCTTGCCGACCTAATAATTCACAATGCGATGGCACGGATACATCTAATTTTTTTGCCACCACGCCTTGCTGTTTTGCCAAAATAGCAACTTGTTGCATGGCATCATGACTTCCTGAAATAACAATCTGGTTATGTGCATTAATATTTGCGACATAAATTTCTGGTGTTGTTTCATAAATCTGTTTTACCCATGTTTCGACAGCTGCAAGGTCTGCACCAATTAACGCGGTCATACCATAACCTGCTGGATATGCGTTTTGCATGAGTTCACCTCGATAGGCAACTAAACGAATAGCATCTTCATAGGTTAAAACTCCTGCTACAACCGCAGCCGACCATGCGCCAATCGATAGACCCGCTACATAATCTGGTTTTAAGTTTTCAGCAGTTAATATAGCTGAACTCACCACGCCTGAAATGAGCAAACAAAGCTGTACGGCTCTTGTCGATTGCAACGCAGCCGAACTATCTAGCATCAAAACATCTTCTTTGAGTACATCCGATGCACGCTCAAGATATTCATTTACCAGAGCAGTTTGTGGTAGGTCGTGCAACATGTTGCTTCGTTGCACACCTTGTCCCGGATATACCCAAATTGAAGCCATGATATCTGTTCCCTAATTCCATGGGTTTTCTACTAAAACAGCACCTTCAGCACGTTTTAATAGAACTTTTCCGCTATTCCTAGCCCACTCTTTTAAAGCCAAACCACCCTGCGGTAGTTGTAGCTGTATATCTACACTTAGCCCCGCTTGCTGAAAAGTTTCGAGTAGCTCAATCGCCTGCTTTTTGGCAAAAGGTTGTTCAGCTCGAATCAACAAATCTATGTCACTTTGCTGAGTGACTGTTTGAATACCAGTTGCCAGCTCAAACCCAAAACTTCCTGTATATCCCCAACACTCTGAAAATTTTTTCATAATGCTAGAAATGGTCTGCAAACGTTCTGCCAAATGCTCAAACTGCTGTGTATTCACGTGAGTCAGTGCTTCTGGTTTAAGTTGTTTGGTAATAGCAGATCGTGGCATTTGCGTGGCATATCGTTGATGACGTAATTGTCCTCTTATACCCACAGCAACCTGATCTGCCGAGGTAATTGCCCGCCGAACCACAACAGGATCGCCTCGTAGTAACACCTCTTTCACCCAAAGCGGAGCATCATCGGTCAAGTAATCTACCGTCATGCCCCACAACAAATCATGGGCTTCGAGAACAAGTTTCATGACCATTGCTCGTGCAATAATTCACGAACTTTTTTAGACATCTGACGGTTTTGACCGTGGAGTCTTTGTTCCAGTCCTGTAGATTGCTCAGCATTAATATCTTTAAATGCTTGTGCAATGGCTTGCTTCGCTAATGAAAGATCATCGTTTGTTGGCTGTTCAGGGTTTTCAACAGATAACAGTTCCGATAACAATCCAAGTGTTGCATAACTTTCGATGTCATAAGCCATTGGAGGAATGCTTGCAGCTAATTGTTCTAACTCATCAACCGACCGTTGGGTAACGCGTGCAGCCGATTCTTTACCCATTGCATGAACCATAACACCTGAATCTTTTAACGCAATAATACGATTGGCTTGGTAACCATGAGCCAGAAAAGCGCCAGACATTGACTTACCCACCAATAAACTGACAATAGGATGACCTGCCAATCTGGCTCTGGCATAGCTGTCTACCGCACCCGCTAACGCTTGATGAATACCTAATAATTCTTCACGGCGACCATAAGCCTGACTTGGGACATCAACCAGACATAAAATGCCACGTTTAGTTTCAGCATGTGCATCGGCTTGAATCACCTCATCAACTGCTTTCGCCAAGCTCCAACCTTCCAGTAGTCCAACTTCACCTTGTCTCGCTCGCGGGAATAGATTATTGCTGTCTTGAACAACGGCAATTACACGTACTGCTTGCTGATCAATCTGTCCATCTGCCACCCAAACAGAAGCTGGAAAACCTTCAACTGTCTTAAAGCCCTGCGTAAGTGCTTTAAACCAATGTGCACCTCGCGTAGAGGCTTTTAATGTATCAACGGCGATATTCATGCTTGCTCTCCTTGATACAAAACCTGAACCTGTGCGGGAGTGATTTGCTCGGCAGTATCGACTTGTTGTAGCTGTGCTAAATAGAATGAGTAATTTGAACTACGATGCTGATCAGGTACGCCTTGTTCTAAATAATCGATGACTTGTTGACGAATTTTCTGGCGATCATCATCAATATAAGCATCTGCTAAACCACTAGCAAAACGTTGATTTCCGCCAGTTACGCTCCAAATAAACGGACGATCTTTAGCGTTATATTCTTGTACGCCAGCTTCTTGTTCAATCACTTGCGGGCCATTTAGTCCTAAACGTCCTTCTTGCGTCATTACAATGTAGCTACATAGCGCAGCCGCAATCGACATTCCACCAAAACACCCTACACTGCCTGCAACCACAGCAATAACAGGTTGATATTGACGTAGGTTCACAATTGCAGCCTGAATTTCAGCAATTGCAGCTAAACCTAGATTTGCTTCTTGTAAGCGAACACCACCTGTCTCTAAGAGTAAAATTGCAGCCGTTGGAATACCGTTAAGATTGTCTTCAACCGCAAGCTCTAAGGCACCCGCAATTTTGGCACCCCCAACTTCGCCTAAGCTTCCACCCTGAAATAGGCCTTCAATTGAAATTAAAATCACTGGGCGTTCTTGGATTAACCCTTTTGCAATCACCACGCCATCATCTGCTTGAGGCACAATATTTTGCTTAACCAACCAAGGCGACATGACACGTGCAAATGGGTCGAGTAACTCTCTAAATGTCCCTTCATCCAACAATGCCTTGGCACGCTCTCTTGCACTGAGTTCAATAAAATCTTGTTTATTTAATAAACTTTGAATATCAGTCATGAGCGACCTCCTCCAAGGCTTGTTCCAGACGTAAGCGAACAACACCGGGGGTTGCACCAAAGTCATGAATATCAATATTGACGGCTGGTGGTATTTGCGCTGTAAAAATTCGTTCAAAAAGATTTTTCCAACGCGCCCCACTACCATCTACCGAAGTCACCACCTGAATAGTGGTTTTTCCTGTTTCGCCGGGTTCCATCAAAATTTCTAGATCGCCCGAGCCAACACACCCTACCAGTGCTTTTTTTATCGGTGGCTCTGTCGCCACAAATTCAAAATAAAGTGTTTCCATAATCAAAATCCCTCTTTATTTTTTGAAGATGACTGCTCAACACGATCTATGAACAAGGTGGCTGCCAACAAATCGGCTGCTCCGCCCGCGGAAGCTTTCATCCTAAGTAGATCAATCTCTAAAAAATGCAAAGCACGTCGGCCTTCCAAGCTTGAGCTACCGCCTAAATCGAGTACTTGCTGAGCACCTTGTTGCATACGCTTTAAACCATTTGTTCCAGAACGATAAAGCACGCAGGTATCGGTCAAGTCAGTCATCATTGCAAGCAAAGCATCTAGACGAGCGAACTCTTCTTTCATGGGTTTACGGCGACTTTGATGAAGCTGTTTTAAACCAAAATTCACAATGGTTGGGAAGCCTTGTTGTGCCTGTTCTTTTGCGCCATGAATGCCTAACTTTTTTTGTACCTGCTGACCATGACTCAAAGCTAGCTTGGGAATAAAACGGTCATCTAACTGAGCAATCTGACCTGCTAACTGACATAGCTCAACGGCTGATAAATATTGTTGATTCGTGCGTGCCAATGCTGCTGCCGTGACCATTAAACCCAAGGCCCAAATTGCACCTCGGTGTGTATTAACCCCAGCTGTTGCCAACATCATGACCTTTTCACCTTGGCGTCCAATTTCTCCAATCTCTTCACGCAAGGCCTGACATATTTTTCCGTGACACATGGCTGCTTGGGCCATCGCTTCAAACATCGGGCCTAAACTTTTCGCAGAACGCTCCATTAATTCCAAAGTTAGGTCATCATGTGCGCCACTGCCACGACGGTCGACCAAGGCGGGCTTTGGTGTCAGATTAACTTCATCAATTAAAGCCTCGACCGCCATGTCTGCCAAAAACTGACTATGGCTGAGTGTTTGATATTGAACTTGTGCCATCATTACCAACTCCTGAATTTTGCAGGTGGTTGATATAAACCATCTGACCATGTCACCAAGTCGGCAATATTTTTTGCAGCTAAAAGCTCACGTGTTGCATCGGTACGGCGAATGCCTAAATCTTCTGGGAACACCACTAAACCTTCACGTCTTAAACGTGCTGTGGTTTTAGGGTCTTGGCTTAAACCAATACTAGTCACTCCTGCCACTGCAGCAATCATGGCTTGGCGTTCTTCTTGGCTACTTGCTTTATATAAATAAGCAATGCCTTCTTCGGTCAGTAAATGGGTGACATCATCGCCATAAATCATGATCGGTGCTAAAGGCAGACCTGCCGTTTTTGCAACATCAATCGCATCAAGACGATCCACAAAAGTCGGCTTACCGCCCTCTTGGAAGGTTTCCACCATTTGCACAACCAGTTTTTTACCACGAGCCAAATAGGTTTCTGTTTCATTGGCACCTTGCACACGCATATCTAACCATGCAGGTGTAGCATGACGACGACCACGCGGATCATGCCCCATGTTCGGTGCGCCACCAAAACCAGCTAAACGGCCTTTGGTTACAGTCGACGAATGCCCCATACCATCAACTTGTAAAGTGGCACCAATAAATAAATCAACCGCGTACTGACCTGCGAGCTGACACATCATCCGGTTAGAACGTAGCGCCCCATCACGACCTGTAAAGAAAACATCTGGACGAGCGGCAACATATTTTTCCATACCGAGCTCTGTACCAAAGCAATGCACACTTTCCACCCAACCTGTCTCAATAGCTGGAATTAAGGTTGGATGCGGATTAAGAGTCCAGTTTCGGCAGATTTTTCCTTTTAAACCTAAAGACTCACCATAGGTCGGTAAAATTAACTCAATAGCCGCAGTGTTAAAACCAATCCCATGGTTTAACGATTGCACATTATGCTTTTCATAAATTCCGCGAATTGCCATCATGGCCATAAGCACATGAACAGGTTTGATATGTTTTGGGTCGCGAGTAAATAACGGTTCAATATAAAAAGGCTGGTCTGCGACCACCACATAATCAACCCAAGAGGCAGGAATATCGACACGTGGTAAATCAGTTACGTCATCGACCAGTTCATTGACCTGCACAATCACAATACCGTCACTAAAAGCTGCAGGTTCAATGAGTGCAGGAGAATCTTCGGTACTTGGGCCTGTGTAGATATTACCTTGGCGGTCTGCCATAAACCCAGCTGATAGCACCACATTTGGAATGAGATCGACCACAAGACGTGAATACAGTTCGATGTAGGTGTGGATAGCGCCAATCTCTAGCAGGCCATCTTCAATTAACTGACTAATACGCAAACTTTGAGGGCCAGCAAAAGAAAAATCGAGCTTACGTGCAATGCCTTTTTCAAACAAATCAAGATGTTCTGAACGTCCAACGCTCGGCATGATCATATGTAAATCATGTAGAACATCTGGATTGGTTTGTGCCAAAGAGCGAGATAAGAAATCTGCTTGTTTTTGATTATTCCCTTCGAGTACGACTCTGTCACCCGGTGTAATCAGGGTTTCTAAGACTTTAATAATGTCTTGAGTTGGAATAACAACACCATCGACATATTGGCTTGCCATTTCCAGTTTGAGCTGTTTGGCATGACGCCGCTTTGTCCATAACCGTTCTTTATTCTGAACTGATCCTTCCATGTGCTTACCTATAGATCCCAGTTTTGTTCTGGACCTATAAAACCGCTTTATGGAACTTTGATCAATCAACCTACCTGAGCCGTTATTAACCTGAAGTTAATGGTTGAAATAAAGAACAGCTATTGCTGAAAGAGTTTTCGGACTTTTAACTTAAGACTTATGTCTAACGTGGCTTGCTCAGTAACCATTCTAGGTTTTGACGAACCGCGGGCCACTCATGTTTCAAAATGCTATAAACATGGGTGTCCCGCAAAATATCATCTTTCACAATTTGATGGCTTCTAAGTACCCCATCCAACTTTGCACCTAAACGTGCAATTGCAGCTTGGCTTTGGACATTTAAAGAAGAAGTACGTAACTCAACCGCAATGCAGTTTAAAGACTCAAATGCATGAGATAGCAATAATTTTTTACATTCAGTATTTACTGGCGTGCGATGTGCAGATTTACGATACCAAGTCGAACCAATCTCTACACGTCGATGAGCCTGTTCAATATGCATAAGACTGGTCATTCCCAAAGCACGACTTTTTTTACGGTCTTCGATATAAAAAGGCAGCATACTTCCTTCTGTTTGCAAGGAAAGTCGTCTTTCAACCTCATCCGCCATTTCTTGTGGTGAAGGAATACGTGTATACCAAAGATTCCACAACTCCCCATCACGAACTGCCTCAATCAATGAGTCAACATGCGTTAAGTCTAGTGGTTTTAAAATGACATGTTCGCCCATTAACTCAACAGGTTTAATCCACGGCATGTTTATCTCCAAAATAAGCGCTAAATATAAATATTCTTTATCTTTTCGTCTCGGCAACACCAAACATTGCATCAGCCATTTCTTGATGCCCTGTCTCTGCCAGACCATGAGCCGCACCTAAAACATCTTTATAATCTTTGTTTTGGCTTAGCTTTGATTTACCTTGCAGTTGTTTTATTTCAATTTCAAGACCAACAATCGCTTTTAACATGGGTTCAAGATAATCTTTTGGCGCATCTGACATTTTCCAAGGTTCGGGTTGAGATGCTTCATGTGTACGTGTTAAACGAGCCACCACGCCACGAACATAACGTTCATCATCTCGAATCGTCACTTTGCCATAAACATGTACCACTCTGTAGTTCCACGTTGGCACTTGTTTATGATGTTCGTGTTTGGATGGATACCAGTTTGGAGAAATATAAGCATTTTCAGCTTGAAATACGACAAGGACTTCATCTCCATTTTGAAGGTCCTGCCAAACTGGATTATTCCGAGAAACATGAGCATGTAATACACCTAACTCCCCTTCGTTAGGCTGTAACTCAAACGGAAGATGATTTGCATCCAGACCATTACAGCCATGGCTAAAAAGAATACCAAAAGGGTTTTTCAAGATAAGATCATGTAATACATCTCGTTGAGGTTCTACAAACTCAGCAGGAACATACATCGTAAAAATCCTTAATAAATGATGAGGTTTTGATAATTTCTGTTGTAAATTCTCTGGTTTATGTGGATTATTAAAAAGTACCACTTTATATTTTTTTAAGTAGACCAGAATTATGGCAAGAATAGCCAAAGCTGTTGACCTTCCATTAATTGCAAAGATTGATAAAACCCAAGGGCAAATCAGTGCTCAGCTTACTCAAGGCCTGCGTGAAGCTGTACAAAATGGTGATTTGCAGCCTGGTGACCCTTTGCCTTCTTCTCGTGAACTGGCTCAGACATTAAATGTTGCGCGTGGTACAGTAATTGAGGCCTATGATCAGCTTTTAGCAGAAGGCGTTTTTGAATCTCGCACGCGCGCGGGTACTTATGTTTCACATGCTTTAACAAAATCGACTCAAAATAAATCCTTAGCTCAAAGCGCTATGTCACTTACTGCATCAGCTCTTTCCTACGCCAACGTCGTTAAAGAGTTCAAACCTCTACCACATCGGCCATTTGCTGTGTCCGTTCCTGTAGGACGCACTCAGCCTAATGATGTGTGGAGAAAATTTGGCAATCGCTTTCGCGCACGTGGTGCTGGTTCTCCTGCAGGTTATGATGAACCTCAAGGTATATTTTCATTGAGAGTTGCCATAGCAGATTATGTTCGTCGGTCACGTTCTGTCCACTGTGAACCTGAACAAATCGTGATTACAACAGGTATTCAACAAGCACTTTATATTTGTAGCCAGATTTTATTTGAAACTCATGATCAGGTCTGGGTAGAAGATCCGGCATATCGTGGCACAACTGCCATTCTTGAACATACTGTACAAAACATTGAAATGGTTCGTGTTCCTGTGGATGAAGAAGGTATTGATGTAGAAGCTGGTATCAAACTTGCAAAACAAGCACGCGCTGCCTTTGTAACCCCTTCCCATCAATATCCACTTGGCATGCCAATGAGTCTGGCAAGACGTACTGCTTTATTAGATTGGGCCAAACAGCAAAATGCATGGGTCATTGAAGACGACTATGACAGTGAGCTTCGCTATAACGGCCAACCGTTTCCATCATTACAAGGTATGGCCCCCGATCAAGTCATCTATCTGGGCACATTTAGTAAAGTATTATTTCCGTCTCTAAGGCTCGGGTATGCAGTTCTTCCAAAACAACTTGTAGCTCCGTTTTGTGGACTGAAAGTTTTAATAGACCGCCATTCACCAACCGCAGATCAGCACGTTTTAGCAGCATTTATTCAAGAAGGATATTTAGAGCGTCATATTCGACGTATCCGCAATGTTTATGCGGAAAACCGTCTACAACTTATTGAAATGATAGAAAAGCATATGCCGAAACAACTTGCATGGTTACAACCGGGTGATCAAGGCATGCATATGGTGTTGTGGCTTGCCGAACATATTAAGGATGTTGAGGTCGCCACCTCAGCATTAAATGCCGGCATTGCGATTAAAGCAGTTTCACCCACATTTTCAAAAGAACGGCAGCGTTCGGGTCTGGTCATTGGTCTTGGAGATTTTGATCTTGCGCTTATGGAGCAAGCTATAAAAAAACTGGCTGACATTATTCAACAGTACAGTTAGCTGTCCTGCCGTTAAGCATCAACCTTTCAATTCGAACCTTAGAGTAATAACCATAAATGAATTGCGAATGGACCAACTAACACCATCAAAATGCCAGCAATCACCATGGTTAAACTGGCGATCACACCTTCTTCACTATTGCGCTGCTGAGCTCTAACTGTACCAAAACCGTGGGCTGCGTTCCCAAAGGCAGCTCCATTTGCAACACTGGAACGAATTTTGGTAATGGCTAAAATCGCATCGCCACAAATCATTCCGACCAAACCAGTAATAACGGTAAATAATGAAACCAATGCGGCTGAACCATGAATATCTTCGGCTAAAATCATGGCAAAAGGCGTTGAAATCGAACGAGCCATTAAACTGTTAGTCACTTCAGGACTAAAATGAAACCACTGTGCCATTTCATAGGCGGACATTACGCCAACACTCATTCCTACTACAATTGCAATTGATAATACCCCTAAGTTTTTACGGATTGTCTCGCGATAACGATAAATCGGAACAGCAAATGCAACTGTTGCAGGTCCTAATAAATTAACAATCCATTGGGTATCTTCTGCATAAGTTTGGTATGAAACTCCAAAAATTGTCATCAAAACAATGGTAATGACAGGCACACTAATCGCTGGCGAAAGCCATAATTTAGGATGTTTTTGATAGATTCGCTTTGCCACAACATAGGCTGCCAACGTCCATATAAGACAAACAATTGACCAGATATTCATGTCGTCGTGCTCTTAGATATGCTTATGTTGAAGACGTTTTCGAGCCTGTAAATAAGCCTTCAAACGGTTGTAACAGTGAATGGTTAAACATGTACTCAACATGACTGAAATAGTGCCTATTGCAATGCTCAATACAATTTGCCAGCCTTCCGTCATAAACAAGGTTTTGTATTGCACAACGGCAACCACAACAGGAATAAAAAATAGAAGTAATTCGCCCAATACTACAGTGGCGCCAGTTGCGACCTGTTCTATTTTGATAATTTTCAGAAATAGACACAGAAGCAAGAAAAACATTCCCAAAATACCTGCGGAAATGGGAACGCCCAACTTATGGTGAAAAATAAAACCAACCCACCAAAAAACAGCCAAAATCAAAATTTGCTTAATTAACTCTAAAAGTGAGGGTTGTCTGGGTGTTCCAGAAACAGATTCAGTACTCATTTTGCGAAATTAAATGGTTAGTTACATGATTATGCTATCTCGATTGAGACTGCTAAATATGAATTATTCATGTTAAAATTATTCCAAAATCGAATAATCTATTCTTTATTATGCTTTCTCTAAAATCGTTACAATGCTTTGTTACCCTAGTAAAAACGAAAAGTTTTACCCGTACCGCTGAAGAGTTATGCCTAACCCAGCCCACTATTACTAAAATTTTACAGCAGCTTGAAGAACAACTTCAGGTTGCATTACTGATCAAGCCCGATCATGGCAGAAAAAGGCAAATTGAGTTAACTGCAATTGGAGAACGTATTTATCAACATGCGATTGAACTTCTTCAGGCAGAACAAAATATCTTTCTTGAAATTGAAAACTATCAACAACTCAAAACAGGTACTTTAAAACTTGGCGTTCCGCCTTTAGGTTCACAGCTCTTAACGACAGCCCTATTTGATTTTCATCAGCAATGGCCTGACATAGAACTTTCTTTTTTAGAGGTGGGTTCAAGAGCTATTGAACAGGCGCTGTTAAATAATGAGCTTGATGTGGGTGTACTGTTGCAGCCCTTTGATGAACAAATTTTCAATAGCATTGAGTTATGTAATTACCCATTAATGGTACTTTTACGGCGCGATGCAATTTGGGCTTCACGTAAAAAATTAAATCTAGAAGAATTACAACACCAATCGTTTTTAATGTTTCCAGAAAATTTCTCTTTAAATAGTATTATTCTTGATGCCTGTAAACAGCACAGTTTCTATCCGACCATTGCCTGCCGAACGAGTCAATGGAATTTATTGGCAGATATGGTTTTGCAACGTATGGGAATTGCTCTCTTGCCCCAATACTATACCGATATGCTCGACCCCACTCTATTTGCCGCAGTTCCCCTCGAAAAACCAAACATTCAATGGCATTTAGCTATGGCATGGAAGAAGAATCTTCCTATCTCACCAGCAGTACAAGCTTGGCTCAGCATTGTTCATAAACATTTTCAGCACATTAAACCGTGACCTCAAACACTGAAATAGTATGATTCAAAACCGATAAAGCTTTGCCACAAAAAAATTACCCAATCTCTGATAAGCTCACTTAGACTAATTCACTCTGTTTTATGACATGGACAATAACAATGAATAATGAACTTTTTAAGCTCTACACAGATTCACAATTTCTAAGTCCCTATGCTTTTACAGTTTTTGTAGGACTACATGAAAAAGAAATTCCATTTGAAATAGCAACCATCAACTTGGCACAACAAGGCCAATTTGAAAAATCCTATATAGAAAAATCATTAACAGCCAAAGTGCCTGTGCTTGAACATAATGATTTTGCTTTATCAGAATCATCTGCCATTTTGGAATATCTTGAAGAGTTATATCCAGCTACACCAATTTATCCAACAGATATTCAGGCACGTGCAAGAGCTCGACAAATTCAAGCATGGCTCAGATCAGATTTGGTTGCTTTAAGAACTGAACGCCCAACCGATGTTATTTTTATTCAGCCTACCTCAGCAGCACTTTCAGAAGAAGGTCAAAAGGCAGCCGAGAAACTTTTCTTTGTTGCAGAAAAACTTCTAGCACCTGATGCCGAATTTCTGTTTGGTTCATGGAGTATTGCGGATGCTGAACTTGCGCTTATGTTGCAACGTCTCATTCAAAATGGTGATGCTGTACCAGAACGACTAAAAAATTATGCACTGCAACAATGGCAACGCCCGAGCGTTCAAAAATGGCTTGCTTTGCGACATAACTAAACCCCTATATTCCAACCAAACATGAGATAAAAAAATGAGTGATTCAAGCTATATTCCTCCACAAGTTTGGCAATGGACTGGAGAAAAAACCGATTTAAATCAGCCAACTTCAGGTCCTCGCTACGAACACACACTCCCTGTCGGAAAACACCCGCTTCAACTCTATTCTTTAGCAACACCTAATGGTCAAAAAGTCACTATTTTACTTGAAGAGCTTTTAGCATTAGGACATCAAGATGCTGAATACGATGCTTGGCTCATTAAGATTGGTGAAGGCCAACAGTTTGGCAGTGGTTTTGTAGAAATTAATCCCAACTCTAAAATTCCAGCATTGGTTGACCATAGTCAAAACCCGCCAATAAGAGTGTTTGAGTCTGGCTCAATTTTGCTTTATTTAGCTGAAAAGTTTAAAGCTTTCATTCCGACCGATATTGCTGCACGGACTGAATGTCTTAATTGGTTATTTTGGCAAATGGGTAGTGCACCCTACTTAGGTGGCGGTTTTGGACATTTTTATGCCTATGCACCTGTCAAAATTGAATATGCGGTTAACCGCTTTGCTCTGGAAACAAAACGCTTACTTGATGTGTTAGATCAGCATCTAGCAAAGCATGAATATTTGGCAGGTTCTGAATATACCATCGCCGACATTGCTGCTTTCCCTTGGTATGGTGGACTTGTTAAAAACTGGGTCTATAACGGCGCGGAGTTTTTGGGTGTTGATGAATATAAACACGTAAACCGTTGGGCAGATGCAATTTTGGCACGCCCTGCTGTTCAGCGTGGTCGTATGGTCAACCGAACTTTTGGCGATTTAGAAACACAGTTACATGAACGTCATGATGCCAGTGATTTCGAGACCAAAACGCAAGATAAAGTTTAATCGTTATTTTTAAAATAAAACCCACTTTTGCTCAAATAGTGGGTTTTATTAATCTTCAATATTAAAAATTATTTAACCTATTGATGTAATGAAAGTCCTTTAATTGCCTTATCAACAGCTTTTTTAGGTCCTCTTAATGCTACCCCGACCAAATTTAATTGATTTGCATCGTCGGCCAAAAAAGCCGCTCGATTATCCTCATCATTTCCTGTAGAAAACATGGCATGTACATATGGAATAATCGTTAGATCTTGCTCAATTCCTTTACGATGCGCTTTTTGTAGTCCGGATAAATCACCTTCAAATACCAACATTGGCTGCCCGAGCATGTTGCCATACTCATAACCATTTGCATCGATATAAGGTTTACCCAACATTTCAGGTACAGCCGAGGCAATCCCTGTTGCCAAAAAAGCCACCACATTTAATCTTTGCCAAGTCGCAAGATCATTATGCACAATCAACGCAATTTTTGTGTCAAACATACAGCTCTATCCAGAATCAGTTATCTCAAGTCCCTCATCATGCCTAATCCAGATTTTTCTCGTCTTGTACGTTTGTGCAAGCGCAATCACAAACGTACAAGACCCTAAATTTACGAGTCAGTATGCTGAGTTGTTTTTGATTCAGTAGATGCGTTATGGAAATCTTTCTTTATACCTTAAGTGTGATGTATAGCCCCGGCCCAGTAAATTTCATGGGTTTGAATGCGGGACTTACAGGACAGTTCAAAAAAACGATTTATTTTTTTATGGGTGTCGGCTGTGCAATGCTGATGTTATTCATGATTTTTGGATACGCAGGTGCGGCTATCATTCCACAAAAAGCCCTGCACTATATTGCCTTGCTCGGCGCATGTTATACATTTTATCTTGCGTTTCAGATGTTAAAGGCAGATATCGATATTAATAATGAAGCCACTGAAATTCAGACACTTTCTTTCTGGAATGGCTTTTGGATACAAACTTTAAATCCAAAAGGGATTTTGGTTATTTTGCCAGTAACCACGATCATGTACCCAACAGCACACATCACTGGTATTCAAATCTTCTTAGTATCGTTGCTCATTTCGATTGGTGCAGCGGGTGCGCCCTGTCTTTACTCTTGGGCAGGTGCAATGTTAGGCAAAAAAATTAAAAATAAAATTTGGTTTAATCGTTTAAATAAAACCATGGCAATGATGCTAATCATCTCTGGCATATTTATGCTTTACGATTTCTTGAAAGGCATGAATCTAGTTTGAGACAAAGTCTATGTCAGTCTAAACAGGCTGACTTTTACATAACCTGTTTAGGAAGATAACTTATTGATCATCCGCCATCTGGCTGGAGTCAAGCCAAATGCTTTTAGAAAATGACGTGTCATGTGGCTTTGATCAAAAAATCCAGCAATTAATGAAGCTTGAGTTAATGATTCGCCATACATCAGGCACGACTTTACAACTTCCAGCCTACGCATGGTCATATACCGATGGGGACTTGTACCAAATAGCAGTCGAAAGTCGCGTGAAAGGCTCCAACGGTCTCGTCCAACATTTTTTTCAATATCATCTAAAGAGATATTTTCATACAAAGAGGCATGTATAAATTCTCTAGCGCGCTCCGCTGCAACATAGTCATACGAATGAGACGTTCTCTGTTTTTTATCAGAAATTTCATAAAGTGCAGTTGCTAAATCATATAAAGCATCTTGGTTTTCTAAAGCATCGATATGTTGGTCTATTCCTTGCAATAAAACATCTGTTGCCTTAAATAAGCGAGGGTCCTGACTCAAGCCATTTTCAAAAAATGGTAAAGGTTTGCCATTCATAATTTCTTGTAGTGTGGCAGGTTCTACGTACACCATCCGATATCTAAAACCATCTTGTGAACCTGCTTCTCCATCATGTTTCTCATCAGGATGTAAAACCATGGTCATTCCCGGCAAGCTATGTTTCATCTCTCCCCGATAATGAAAACTTTGAACACCGGTTAATGTTCGACCAATTGCAAATGTATCATGGCGATGCGATTCGTAAGCATGATCTGTAAAAAATGCTTCGATTCGTTCCAGACTATTAGAATCAGTGTTCCTGACAATCCAATCATTTGTATTGGGCAGTTCAATCACATATTCACCAAAATTTTATACTTTTTAAGCAAAATTGAGTATACAAGTTATATTGCCAAATTGGCTCATCTGCAACACATTCGGTTAATCACAAGACATATAGGTCAATAATATTTTTCTTATTTTTAATATCAGGTCCTGATTTATCGACATAATATTAACTAACCGCTCTATTATTATCTTTTACCCTTATCTCATTTTCATAATACTTAATAAGATTAATTAATAATATCTAATAAAAATAAATATGGCTTATTGATTAAAAAATTATATATAAATAGATAATCCTTATTTTTGCTTATATTTAAAACGGCGTAAATTGAACAATAACAATCTGAATCAAAGATAAGGATATTTTCAATGAATGCTAAATTAAATACAGAAGCCCCTCAAAGCTTTATCTCAGATGGTTCAAATACATCCTTTTCAACTAAAGATATTCTTTCTAAAGCACAGCAATATGCACAAGCGCATGAACTTAATTTTAGTGGAAGTTTATCACCCAACGACGCATGGCAGCTCGTTCAAAATGGTCAAGCTGTTTTAGTTGATGTACGCACCAATGAAGAACGCAAATTTGTAGGATATATTCCTGAAAGTATTCATGTTGCATGGGCAACAGGCACCTCTTTCAATCGTAATCCACGCTTTTTAAAAGAACTCGAATCGAAAGTTGGAAAAGATAAAACCATTCTTTTGTTATGTCGTAGTGGTAACCGTTCAGCACTCGCAGCCGAAGCCGCATTTAATGCCGGTTTTGAGCACATTTATAACGTTCTTGAAGGCTTTGAAGGTGACCTAGACGATCAGCAGCAGCGTAATCAAAAGAATGGCTGGCGTATTCATCAACTCCCTTGGCAACAAGACTAAAACTTCAACACATTTTCAGTGAATCAAGGAAAGCTTGTGACTCAATGGAACATTAATGCTGTTGTACAGGGTTTACAACAAGCAAGGCATGACTGGCGTCAGCAACAGCACAGAATCAAAGAATTCGGTGGCCGTGAACTTCCATCTAAAGAAGCTTTAAAAGCCATTTTAGATGATCTCTGCGGCATTTTATTTCCAATGCGTTTAGGTCCTGCTGACTTACGCCAAGAAACTGAAGACTCTTATATTGCCTATACCTTAAATCGGGTACTGACTGCATTACATGCTCAAGTACAACTGGCTTTAAATTATGAGGCAAAGCGTCATTTGGGTCATTTAAGTGCAACCCAACAGCCACAAGAGCTTGCTCAAAATATTGTTCAAGATTTTGCTAATACTTTGCCTTCCATACGACGACTTTTAGATGGAGATGTACGTGCGGCCTACGAAGGTGATCCAGCGGCACATAGCGTAGACGAAGTATTACTCTGCTATCCGGGCATATTTGCGATTATTCATCACCGAATTGCACATCAGCTCTATGCCCAAGTGCCACTATTGTCTCGCATTATTTCTGAGTTAGCACACTCTGCAACGGGAATTGATATCCACCCAGGTGCGCAAATTGGAAAGGGCTTTTTTATAGACCATGGTACTGGTGTAGTAATTGGGGAAACTAGTGTGATTGGGGAGCGTGTCCGTATTTATCAAGCTGTAACACTTGGGGCAAAACGCTTTGAAACTACTGATGATGGTGCTTTGAAAAAAGATTATACGCGCCATCCAATTGTTGAAGATGAAGTCGTGATCTATGCAGGTGCCACTATTTTAGGCCGTATTACGATTGGTCGAGGGTCCATTATTGGGGGAAATGTCTGGCTGACACATAGTATTGCCGCAGGTAGCCAGATTTTACAGTCACCAAATGAGTCTTATCAAAAAAATCATATTGCCGGTTAAAAACTATAGATGTGAAATAAATAGATAAGGAGACAAATAAATATTAAGAGCTAACTTAAATTAATTTAATGCTTATTTCTCATTTAAATATATTTTTATTTTAAATATAGATTTTTAATTAATAAGCCACTATTCAAAGTTTATAAAACCTTTTTATTTTTAAAACCAGAACTAATTCTAGTTTATAGCAACACTAGAGTTTTTAATTTTTTGATTTAACCAAGCCACTGTAATAAGGAAAAATGATTCATGGCGAAAAATACTGATAAAGCACAACTTGCGCTGGGGGACCATGCAGCTCGCCAACTGGCCAATGCAACCAAGACAGCTCCTCAACTTTCTACAATTACTCCCAGATGGCTAACTCACTTACTTCAATGGCTTCCTGTTGAAGCAGGTATTTATCGTCTAAACCGTGTGAATAATACCGATGACATTCAAGTGGCTTGCACACAACGTGATGAAGCGACTTTACCTCAAACTTTTGTTGATTATGACCCACAGCCACGCGAATACTTTTTAAATGGTGTATCGACTGTTCTGGATGTACATACACGTGTTGCTGACCTTTACAGCAGCCCACACGATCAAATTAAAGAACAGCTTCGTTTAACGATTGAAACCATTAAAGAACGTCAAGAAAGTGAGCTTATCAATAACCCTGAATACGGTTTACTGGCAAGTGTGACAGATGACCAACGTATTTCGACTTTAAATGGCCCACCGACCCCAGATGATTTAGATGATTTATTACGTAAAGTCTGGAAAGAACCCGGCTTTTTTCTTGCCCATCCAGATGCGATTTCAGCTTTTGGCCGCGAATGTACACGCCGTGGCGTACCGCCTCCAACAGTGAGTTTATTCGGTTCACAATTTATTACATGGCGCGGGATTCCCCTTATTCCATCTAATAAAATTCCGGTAGAAGATGGCAAAACTAAAATCTTACTGCTTCGTGTCGGTGAAAAACGTCAAGGTATTGTCGGCTTATTCCAACCGGGGCTTGCAGGTGAACAGTCACCGGGGCTTTCAGTGCGTTTTATGGGCATTAACCGTAACGCGATTGCATCTTATCTCATCTCTTTATATTGCTCGCTTGCAGTATTGACTGATGATGCTTTGGCAGTATTAGATGATGTGGAGGTGGACAAATATCATGACTACCCAGTTAACTACAAGTAATCTGCAAGGTAGTCCAACAGGGTCGGAATTGGCTGGTGCTCACCCACCATCCAACTTCCCCGATGAATCTACCATTGCCCGTCTTGCCAATGAGTTTTTTTCAGCATTGCCAAGTTCAGGCAGTTCGGCTTCTTCATCGGGACTCAATCTGGACTTACCTGTGGGTACACCACCACATCCACCACAACCGGGTGAACCATTTTCGGCACTCAGTGGTCGCGCACCTAATATCGCCTTTCAGAAAAGTCTTAATCCGGAATATCCTGAGCATATTCCAAATTTGCCAGACTATCCTGAACGTCGGATTGTCGCTTCTGCACCTGTGGTTGGTGGTGCAAATTTACCTCGTCCTCCATTTGAGCCACATTTGCCACAAGCTGTTCATAGTGAGCCGAATGTGCCACGTATTGAACCAAACTTACCGACGGGTGCTGGTGAATCACCTTATTATTTTTTAAATGATTTTTCTGTTCCAAATGCAGCAGAACCTTCTGTTACTGGTGTTGAAGATAACTATTCAATTGCGCAGTCTTTTCAGTTGCCGCATGGCAACCAGCTAAAGTCTTTACTCATTGAAGATCGTTTTGCAGCTGACACACCAGCAAAAACCCCACCAAGCTCTGGATTTTACTTTTTAGACTTACCACAAAGCGGGCAAAGTTATAGTCACTATCAACCATCTCAACCTACCTTTGTAGCAAGTAGTGCTCAGCCCTTAGATGTGCATGCCATTCGTCGTGATTTCCCAATTTTGCAGGAACGCGTCAATGGTCGCCCACTGGTCTGGTTTGACAATGCTGCAACTACACAAAAACCGCAGCGTGTGATTGATCGAATTGCTTATTTTTATCAGCATGAAAACTCGAACATTCACCGTGCTGCACATGAGTTGGCTGCTCGTGCAACCGACGCCTATGAACATGCACGAAATGTAGTTGCCCGTTTTATTGGTGCACCCTCTTCCAAAGAAATTATCTTTGTTCGAGGAACCACTGAAGGCATTAACCTGATTGCAAAAACATGGGGTGAACAAAATATTGGTGAAGGTGATGAAATTATTGTTTCTCACTTAGAACACCATGCCAATATTGTGCCTTGGTATCAACTCACTAAAAAAACTGGAGCAAAATTACGAGTCATTCCTGTTGATGACACGGGTCAAATTATTTTAGAAGAGCTGCCAAAACTGATTAATGAACGCACTAAACTGCTGTCTATTACTCAAGTGTCTAATGCTTTGGGAACAGTTACCCCTGTTGCTGAAGTCATTAAAATTGCCCATGCCAAAGGTGTACGGGTTTTAGTGGACGGCGCTCAATCTGTTTCGCATATACCCACTGATGTTCAGGCCCTTGATGCAGACTTTTTTGTGTTCTCTGGGCATAAAGTGTTTGGTCCAACAGGTATTGGTGCAGTCTATGCGAAACCAGAACTGTTAGAAACCATGCCAGTTTGGGAAGGTGGCGGCAACATGATTCAGGACGTCACCTTTGAACAGGTGGTTTACCAACCTGCACCAAACAAGTTTGAAGCTGGAACTGGAAACATTGCTGATGCAGTCGGTTTAGGGGCAGCACTTGAATATGTAGAAAGTTTAGGTATTCATAACATTGCAAGCTATGAACATGATTTGCTTGAATATGGTCAAAATGCGCTTAGCAGTGTGTCTGGTTTACGCCTCATCGGAACTGCTCACAATAAAGCCAGTGTCATGTCGTTTACGTTACAAGGTTATTCAACTGAACAGGTTGGTAAGGCTTTAAACCAACATGGTATTGCTGTACGTTCAGGTCATCACTGTGCACAGCCAATTTTACGTCGTTTTGGTGTGGAACAAACCGTGCGCCCGTCTTTAGCTTTTTATAATACAACTGAAGAAATTGATTTATTGGTGTCTGTTTTACACCAGTTAACACGTAATAAGCGTACTGTTTAAATCTATTTTTGAAAAAAGACTGCTTTTGAGCAGTCTTTTTTATGGGTTATTTACTAAAATTTCTCGAGCAAAAGGTCATCAGCAATAAGAATGAATCAAAGTGATTGTCGTAGCGGAGTCTTATTATTTTAAATTCGATTTCTGATTAGCCTTCGGCTCGTGCTAAGAGTCATCTACAGCCTACCCATAATTTATAAAAATAATGTTTTCGCAACATTTCCTGATAGATGAAAACAGTTAACAGGTTCTGTAAATGACAAAGTTTTTTGGTTACTTTTTCCAAAAAAAGTAACAGAATTAGCTACTTTCTATTGGTGTATAAACGATAAGACTCCGCCTTGAACACTATAAGCAATCTAAAATCGTACTTCTGCAACCCCACTAAATACTCTCGGCAATTAAACAAACAATCCCCAAATCAATCTCAATGCAATCCCAATTAACAACAGCCCCATCACCCTCTCAAAATAAACACCAAACTCCAAAAATCGTTTACGTACTATTGGATGAGCAAACATTACACTCACCACCATAAACCAGATCGCATTAACCAGACACATCCATACACCATAAAAGATCTGAACTTTCATGGGGGTTGTTACACTCACAATCGTAGTGAAAATCGCCAGAAAAAAGATCGTGGCTTTTGGATTCAATGCATTGGTGAGAAAACCCATCGTAAAGGCTTTAAATAAACTCGGAGTATCTGTATCTGCTTGATCATTAATCTCAATATTGCTATTCGGCTGACTACGCAAACATTGCCATCCTAAATACAGCAAATAAGCCGCTCCCGCTGTTCTGATAAGAGACATGAGCCATTCGCTTTGTTGAATCAAAAAACCAATGCCAACAAGCGTATAAAACACATGAACCGAAATTCCAACACCAATACCAATCGCAGTCAGACATCCAATTAAGTAGCCATAACGTACACTTTGTCTTACCGTAACCACAAAATCTGGTCCCGGTAAAATCACTGCCAAAAAGTGAATGAGTGCCAGTGTTAAAAACTCATGCCCATACAACTGCCACATTTATTCAGTCTCCTTGGCAACGCCATAGCTAACACTGAGCTTTCCTTTCTTAATCTGATAGGACTGAATTTCTATAAAACCAATATCCCCCAATGCTGCAACATGAGTCCCGCCACATGGAAATGCAGAAAACTCACCAAAACCGATTTCACGAAAACCATCTGCATGTTGCTGAAGATTGGCTGGTAAATTAGCCTGAATATATTGTAAACAATGCTGTTCAAGCATTTGAGCATCTAACTGCTGAGCTGTATCCAAAGCAATGAACTGAACTCGTGCATCATGTGGCCAGTGTTGTGCTTTTACAGCTTGCCAGCCAAATAGATGCATTACATGTCCAAGCAAATGCCCTGCTGAATGTAAGCGGCTATGATAATGACGTACTGCTTCATCCACTTGTGCAAAAGCCACTCCCAACTCAACAGGTTGTGTGCAGTAATGAATAATTTCCCCTTGTTCAATCGCTACATGCACTACATCAACTTCTGCGATTTTGCCCGTATCACTCGGTTGACCGCCACCTTGAGGATGAAATGGGGTTGCCGATAAATGCACGGCAAAACGCCCATCTTCACAAGAATTACACGCTAGAACTTCAACCTCAGCGGCAAGAGCACCTGTTAAATACAATGCTTGCGTCATACTTTTCTACATACACGTTAAGATGAAAAAGATTGTATTGCGATTTCTTAAACGCGATAATCCACTCTAAATCCAAATAACTTTTGCCTCATGAGCACAAATCAAAGTTTAGTTCTTTTAAATGAAATGGCGACTTTCGTTAAAGTGGTCGAGTCAGGGAGTTTTTCTGAAACGGCTCGACAACTCGGTACTACACCATCTGCGATAAGCCGTGCGATTGCTCGCTTAGAACGTGCTTTAGGAACCCGCTTACTTTATCGAACCACACGAAAGCTTCGTTTGAGTGAAAGTGGTCAACAGGTCTATCAACGTTGTTTAGATATGGTCAATGCGGCACAGGCAGTGATGGAAAGTTCGGGCCAATTTCATGTTGAACCGCAAGGAATCATTCGTCTGAGTGTTCCAAAAGCCGTTGGACATTTTATGATTCATCCACATTTACCTGAGTTTTTAGAACGTTATCCAAAAATTGATATTCAAATGCTTTTAGAAGACCGTTACGTTGACTTAATTGATGATGAAGTTGATTTAGCGCTTCGAATTACAGAGCAACCCTCTGGCGGCCTAATGGGACGAAAACTCATTGATATCTATCACTTGATTTGTGCTACTCCTGAATATTTAGAAAAACATGGCATACCAACCCATCCTCATGACTTAAAACAGCATGAATGTATCTATTTGGGTGAACAAATCAGTGATTCAAAATGGAAATTTCAACAAGGGAATAAGTCGATTAGTGTTGCCGTGCGGGGCCGCTATGCTGCAAATCATACTGGTGTTCGTTTAAGCGCAGCCCTACAGCATTTAGGAGTAGCCAGCTTACCCTACTTTGTTGCGCGCCATGCTTTACAACAACAGACTTTGGTTCAAGTTTTACCCGACTGGGATTTTAAGACCTATTACAGCGGTGGGCTGTGGTTACTCTATCCGCCAACACGCCACGTACCGCCTAAATTAAGTGTATTTATTCAATATTTGGCAGATAAATTGGCAGCAGAGCCGACTTTATTTAAGTTCAAATAATATAGAATCGAGGAATTAACAACGATAGAATCCTACCTTTCTATCTCTAAAGCAATCAGCTAATTCTGTTACTTTTTTGGAAAAAGTAACCAAAAAACTTCTTCATCTACAGAACCTGACCACTGTTTCCATCTATAAAAAATATTGCAAACACATTATCTTTATAAATTATGGGCAGGCTGTAGATGAATACTAGCTCGAGCAAATCCTATCTAGAGTCCTCTTTATTAGAATTATTCAACCAATAAATCTTTTGGATTAATCGTATCGCCATAGACTGGTTTTAAAGTTTTTTGATAGGCCTGATGAATCACGCCTTCTTTTGCCAGTTTCTCTAAATCTTGATTCAACCAGTCCAATAACTCTTTGTCACCTTTTTTCACTGCCGGTGCGATTAAGTCCTGCTCACCTAAATTGGTAATACCGACGGTGTAATTTGGATTTTCTTTAGCCCAAGCTAAAACCAGCAAGTTGTCATGTGCTAAAGCAGCACCACGGCCATCTTTTAAAGCATCAAAGGTTTCAGTGTTTTGCTCATACTTTTGCAGTTTAATTTCAGGATGAGTCTTGGTGAAGAATGAATCAGCCGTAGTACCTTTATTCACCAACAAAGTTTTATCTTTGAGTTGAGCAATATCTGTAATTGGATGAGTTTTAGGAGACACCACACCCAAAGCAACTTTTAAATAAGGTTTAGCAAAATCGACTACTTCTTTACGTTCTGGTGTAACCGTAAAGTTTGCAAAAATAATATCCACTTTATTGGCTTTTAAATATTCGACACGATTTGCAGCTTCAGTTAAAACAAACTCTACCTTGTTTTCATCACCCAATAAGTCTTTAGCAACATGCTTGGCAATCTCTACATCGAAGCCCTGATTTTTACCTTGAGCATCTAAATATCCAAACGGCGGTTTATCGCTAAATACACCAATACGCACGACACCATTCTTTTTAATCTGCTCAATACTCGACACAGTTTGAGTGCTGTCAGCTGTTTTTTCATTAGATTGCGTGCCTTTATCACATGCAACCAAACCTAAACTCAGCAAAGATGCAGCGAGGACATGCTTTATATTTTGTAAAGTTAGTGTTGTCATTATTTCACCCTATCGTTCTTGTAAAAGTCTTATTTAAAATCACAGTGCCTACTTTTAGACACTGCTCCAGCGATATCGAAAATTATTGGCCTACATCTAAAAACACATTAGGATTAACCGATTCACCATAAATTGGTTTTAAGGTTTCATCATAAATTTTCTTAATTTCACCGCTTGTTCTTAGCTGCTTAATTTCAGTATTGAGCCAATTCAATAATTGGGTATTACCCTTTTTAACTGCTGGGGCAATAAACTCTTGATCACCAATAGACTGGATACCCGCCACATAACTTGGGTTCTTCGCAGCCCATGCCAAAGCGTATGTACTATCTTGTGAAATTGCGTCACCACGACCATCAGTCAAGGCTTTGAACGCATCCGAGTTTCTTTCAAACTTCAGTAAATTCACTTTCGGATAGTGCTTCGTAAAATAGGTATCTGAACTGGTGCCTTTATTTACAATTAACGTTTTACCTTCCAATTGAGCAATGTTAGTAATTGGTTTGGCTTTAGGCGAGACAATCCCGAAAGCACCTTTTAAATAAGGCTCGGCAAAATCTACAACCTCCTTACGTTCAGGCGTTACTGTAAATGTCGCAAACACAACATCGGCACGATTGGATTTTAAAAACTCCACCCGATTTGAAGCTTCCGTCACAATAAACTCAACTTTCTTTTCATCACCGAGCAGATCTTTAGTGACTCGTTTTGCTAAGGCCACATCAAAGCCCTGATTATTGCCAGCACTATCTACATAACCAAACGGCGGATCATCAGCAAAAACGGCAACTCGCAACACCCCATTTTTTTTGACTTGCTCTAAAGACTGGTCTTCTTGAGTATTACTTGCTTGCTCAGTTGATGGCGTTTTACTACATGCCGTTAATAACACCCCAGCAACAGCAATACTGCTTAATATTTTTATTGAATTACGTTTAAACATTCACTTCCTCATGATTCAAATAATAAAAAACTTAATACGACAAGATATTTAAAAAGGTTTTAGCTCGTTCTGTTTTCGGCTGTTCAAAAAACTCTTCAGGTGGTGCTTGTTCAATAATTTTGCCCTTATCCATAAAAATAATGCGGTCGGCAACCTTACGGGCAAAGGACATTTCATGAGTCACAATCAACATGGTCATCCCCTCATTGGCTAGTTTCAAAACTACATCGAGCACTTCTCTGACCATTTCTGGGTCAAGTGCGGCTGTAATTTCATCAAGCAAAATGACTTTAGGTTGCATGACCAGTGAACGGACAATGGCGATACGCTGCTTTTGTCCACCAGAAAGTTGTCGCGGATAATCGAGTTTTCGTTCAAAGAGTCCTACTCGCTTTAACAACTCATCTGCAACTTGTTCAGCTTCATCACGGCGGCGTTTTTGCACTTTGAGTGGTCCAAGCAAAATGTTGTCAATGACATTCATATGTCCAAATAACTCATAGTTCTGAAAAACCATGCCAATTTTTTGACGAGCATTAGTCCAGTCCACATCTTTACCGAGCACACCTGAACCAGTTAAACGGATTTCACCACCTTGAATCGGTTCTAGTCCATTAATGCAGCGCAGTAAGGTGCTTTTACCACAGCCCGATGGCCCTAAAATAACAACCACCTCTCCTTGTTCTACATCTAGATCAATGCCCTGTAAAATATGACTTTGTGCAAATGATTTCTGTAATTGTTGTATCGATAACAAAGGCATAATTACTCCCAGACCTTTTCTAAATGTGCCGCCAAACGAGATAAGGGATAGCAAATCAGAAAATACAAAATAAAAATAAAGCCATAAATCCAAAGCGAGGCGCTCGGCACAGTCAGTAGCGAATTTTCAATAATTTGCTGGCCCACCTTAATGACCTCAACCACCCCAATCAGAACTGCCAAAGAGCTGGTTTTCACCATTCGGGTAAATAAATTAATTGCGCCTGGTGTTACACGTTTTAGACTTTGCGGAAAAATAACGTAGACCAATGCTTGAACATGAGTCAGTCCGAGCGCATAGGCCGAATCGCGTTGATGCTGATCAATTGAGGTAATTGCCGCACGAACCAAATCACCCATTTCAGCCGTCCCCCACAAAACAAATACAACAACGCATACCCACATCGCAGAAAACTGCCAGTTAAACCATGTCGCAAAGCCGAAATAAAAGACAAACAGCAAAACTAAAATTGGAATGATTCGAATGGCTTCTAAATACAGGCGGCACAGCGATTTAACCGCTATATTTTTAGAGGTCATAATGACGCCGAAAACTGTGCCAAAAATTGCAGAGAAAAACACTGAAATAAATGCAATTTTTGCGGTTGCCCAGAGTCCCCACATTAAACGTTCGAGGTGACTCGCCTGAAATAAATAATCAAGTTCCATGGCTCACCTTCCGACTTCTGTGCTCCAGATAGCTGGTTAAAATAGACACAGGCAATAAAATAATCAGATAAGCCATGATGAGTAAAAACAAAGCTTCCGTAGTTTTATAATCCATGCCAATTAAGTCTTTGGTGACAAAAAGCAGCTCAACGACAGCAATCGCACTCACCACAGAACTTTCTTTAATTAAAAATAGACAATTTGCTCCAATTGCTGGAATTGAAATAGCAAGGGCTTGAGGAAAAATCACATATCTAAAAATTTGACTTGGCTGCAAACCGATACTTTTAGCGGAGTCAATCTGCCCAATGGCAATAGATTGCAAACCTGCCCGAAAAGCTTCCGCCATATAGCTTCCGCCTAAAAATGTAAGGCCGATTACACCACAAGCGAAACCATCAATTTTGATGCCAAGTTTTGGCAAACCGTAATACAAAAAGAACAGTTGAATTAATAAAGGGGTATTTCGAGATAACTCAATATAGAACTGGGCAATTCTATTTAGCACCCGCACGCGATATGTGATTAAAATGCTGCAAATCAGCCCTACAATAATGGCCAAAATAATACTGATAATTGAAATTTTCAGCGTGGTCAAAGTTGCAGAGAAAAATTGCGGCAACACACTATGGATATACTGCCAGTTCAAGGAAAATTCCAAATAATATTAAAACGTTATAAATATCTAACTTTAGTCAGCAATCGAATATTTGTGTACCGAGTTTATTTTTTTCCCAACTGGTCTAAAACTATTTTTATTAGATAAGCTTTTCTATAATTTTAATAAATTCGATCTGCCAATAGAAAACATTGAAACCAGCTGTATGCAACCGCTTAAAACATATTCACTACGGCGATAATATTCAAAAAAACCAATAAAAAAATCGGACACAAATGCCCGACTTTCATTCAATAATCTTCAGTCTACGAGTTATTTTCTAAGAACATCGCTAATGCTTGGGTCTTTATCAAATACTGATTTTGCATATGGGCAAAGTGGAATCACCTTCACCTCTTTTTCACGAACAAAAGCCACTAAAGCATCAAGTAATTGTCTACCTACACCTTGCCCCCGATAATTTTCATTCACATCTGTGGCATCAATAATCAACATATTTTCGCCCGCCCATGTATAAGTCATTTCGCCTGCAACGGTCTCGCCATCAAGTAAGCTAAAGCTGCCATGTTTTGCATCATCTTTTTGTTGAACATTCACAATGAATTCCTCGTATTACGACTCATATTTATTTAAAAATGACTTTATATATCTTTCACTATAAGAACAAATTTACGTGTAAAAAAATAGTCTGTTTTTAGCAGTGAGTCTGTATGCTTTTTAAATACAACTCATGCATAAAACTCATAATTCTATTCGTAATTCTGTGCCTAATCCTCTCAAACCATTGCTGCTAAGCTCTCTGACCAGATTTATTCATTTTATTTATGAACATTCAATGGCTTTGAAATTGGAACTTTTATGTCTTCTTTTGGTCAAATTGAGCAAGATACACATGAAAATATAACACCTTCTTGGGGTGCCGTATTTGTAATGTCGCTCTGCTGTGCGGTATTAATTGCATCTGAGTTCATGCCCGTAAGTTTACTCACGCCCATTTCTTCAGACTTAAATATGAGTGAAGGCCAAGTCGGTCAAGCAATCGCAATTTCAGGTATTTTTGCTGTTATTAGCAGTCTGTCGATTAGTCGTATATTTAAGACATGGGACCGACGTCATATCATTTTGCTACTGACTCTACTCATGATTGCCTCTGGCATTGTTGTTACATTTGCGCATTCTGCTATTTTGTTTATGATCGGTCGTGCGATTTTAGGCGTAGTCATTGGTGGTTTTTGGGCGATGTCGACCTCAATTGTCATGCGGCTTGTCCCACCTCTGTCAGTGCCAAAAGCACTTGGCCTGCTAAATGGTGGAAATGCGCTAGCCACTACAATTGCAGCGCCTTTAGGGAGTTTTTTAGGTTCAATTATTGGCTGGCGTGGCGCTTTTTTCTGTATCGTTCCTATCGCGATCATTGCATTTATTTGGCAATTTAAAAGTATGCCTGCCCTTCCAGCAATCGTGTCAGCCAAGAAATCTAAAAACCCATTTGGTCTACTAAAACGCCCAATTGTATTTTACGGTATGACAGGAATTTTATTGCTCTTTATGGGGCAATTTGCGCTATTTACCTATTTGCGCCCATTTCTAGAAACTATTACTCATGTCGATGCAGCAATGCTATCCATTTTACTATTGATACTGGGTTTAGCAGGTTTAATCGGTACATTTGTGATTAGTTTAATCCTTCATCGGCATGTTTATCGTTATCTCATTCTCATTCCATTCATCATGGCAATAATTGCGGGAGGTTTTGTGCTGGGTGGTGAGCATTTGTGGTTTGTTGCCATATTAATGGGCTTATGGGGTTTCATTGGTACTTCGGCACCAGTCGCATGGAACACATGGCTTGCACAAACCCTACATCAAGATACTGAGGTTGGTGGTGGTTTGATGGTTGCGATTATCCAGTTTGCAATTACTTTAGGAGCAACTGTCGGTGGCTTGTTATATGACTCACATGGCTATAGTGCTACGTTTTATATGAGCGCCATTGTGTTGATATTCGGTGCTATTACTGCTTTTATTACTTGGCGAAGTGCTACTCACGCAACACATCAATAACCAACCTTAATGCAGGCGAAAGCTGTCTGCGATGTGGATAGTACAGGTGGTATCCGGGAAACTGGATACTGTACTCCTCCAATACTTGCACAAGTTTGCCTTGATCGAGATCTTGTTGGATCAGCTCTTGCGGAATGTAAGCCAATCCAAATCCAGCTCTAACTGCCTCGACAATATCGTAGCTTTCATTAAATATCCATTGTCCTTGGATTTTGATTTTTGTTTCTTGACCATCCTTCACAAATTCCCATGCATACACACTGCCTTGGGTCGTCAAACGAAAGCCAATACATTGATGATTGACCAGTTCTTTAGGGGTTGTGGGAATTCCATATTGTTCAAAATATGCGGGCGTTGCTATCACTGCCATTTTGACATCTGCGCTAATACGTACCGCAATCATGCCATCAGCCACGCGGCTCCCGAAACGAACGCCTGCATCAAATCGCTCTGCAACAATATCCACCATACCGCTATTGGCAGCTAGCTCAACTTGCACATCAGGATAGTGGCCTGCAATCTTTTCAAGTTTTGGAATAAGCACTTCCCGTATTGCATGGCTACTGGCATTAATCCGAACTGTGCCGGCAGGCTGATCCCGAAATGATGTTAAAAGCGATAATTCATTATCAATCTGATCGAAGCTGGCACTAATGGTTTGTTTTAATCTTTCGCCTGCTGCCGTTGGTGAAACACTACGTGTGGTTCGAGTCAAAAGCAACATCCCCAAACGCTCTTCTAAACCACGAATGGTATGGCTTAGCGCAGACTGTGATATTCCCATTTTTCCTGCAGCCTTCGTAAAACTACCCTCTCGCGCCACCATTAAAAAAGCATAGAGATCATTATAGTTTTCTTTGTTTATCATCTGCTTTTATCTCTTTTCAAAGTTCAATCTCATTATAGATGATAAAACTATTCATGAATATTACTCATAAGTCCATGTTTATTTTTTAGACTAATTATTAAAAAGAAGATTAGCTACAATCTCTATCAAGCAGTGATTATTAAGATATAGACCAGCTTAAGCATAAAAGATGCATGATTTTATTATGACAAGAGATTAATAAATTCTACTCATAACTTTAGGCTAACTATTCATAACTTTTCTGTATTTTTTTGCTTTCTCTTAAAGAAGTGAGGCTATTCAATAATGGTTAATCACAAATTTTTTCGAGGTTTGCTTAGTATATTTTTATTGTTATCAGTCACATCGATTTGTTATGCGACAAAACCGAGTGGCAAAAATCAACAAAGGTTATCGATGATGAAAATCCGTATTGATATTGAGGGATCAAAGCAACCGCTATTTGCAACATTAGCCATGACACCCACCGTTCAAGATTTTGCCAAGCAGCTTCCGTTGACATTAATCCTTAAAGATTATGACTCTACTGAAAAAATAGCCGATCTACCCCACAAGCTATCTACCCAGAATGCGCCTCAGGGCTATGCGGGCAAAGCTGGTGACCTTACCTACTATGCGCCATGGGGTAATCTGGCTTTTTTCTATAAAGACTCCACTGTTGGCTACGCTAATGGTCTCATTTTTCTTGGGAAACTTGATGCTATTCCCCAAGCATTCAAGCAAAAGCAACCCGTCAAAATTTCAATTTCCCAAATCAAATAAGCATCTATCTATGCATCCATTTACATTGTTTAAATTGAGGTATTTATGACTACATCTCCCCTGTTTAAAAAGCTCAAAAACCACACGGCAGCAGCAATTTGTGCTGCAACGATTGGTTTATTTTCTTCAACCTCAGGTATGGCGGCAGATATGTCTAACGGCGCAAATAATTTCTATCAAAGTCAGCAAGTCACTATTCAAAAAGTGACTTTTAAAAATCAGTACAATATGGACATTGTTGGGAACTTGGTCATCCCTAAAAATTTAAATAAAAAAGTTAAAGCCCCTGCAATTGTTATTGGCCATCCCATGGGTGCAGTGAAAGAACAAAGTTCTATGCTTTATGCACAGAAATTAGCTGAACAAGGTTTTGTAACGTTGGCGATTGATCAATCATTTTGGGGTGAAAGCGCAGGCCAACCTAGAGATGTAGTTGCTCCAGATATTTATGCAGAAGCCTTTAGTGCAGCTGTAGATTATTTAGGAACGCAATCTTTTATTAACCGTGATCGTATTGGTGTACTTGGTATTTGCGGAAGTGGAAGCTTTGTCATTAGTGCCGCAAAAATTGACCCGCGAATGCAAGCAATTGCAACAGTTAGTATGTATGACATGGGAGCTGCTAACCGTAATGGCCTGCGCCATGGCCAAACATTAGAGCAAAGAAAGCAAATGATTGCTGAGGCTGCTGCGCAACGTTATGTCGAGTTCAAAGGCGGTGAAACAAAATATACTAGCGGGACTACGCATGAGTTAACCGCAGATACCCACCCTATTCAACGTGAGTTTTACGACTTCTATCGTACACCTCGCGGTGAATATACACCAAAAAGTTCATCACCTCTGTTAACAACACACCCGACGTTAACCAGTAATGTAAAATTTATGAACTTCTACCCATTTAATGACATCGAGACGATCTCACCACGTCCAATGCTTTTTATTACGGGTGATCAGGCTCATTCAAAAGAGTTTAGTGAAGAAGCTTATAAACTCGCAGGCCAACCGAAAGAGCTTTACTATGTTAAAGGTGCTGGGCATGTAGATCTATATGACCGAGTTGATTTAATTCCTTTTGATAAATTAACTTCATTCTTTACTCAAAATTTAAAATAATTGAGTAACTATAGGGGTTTTACGGAACCCCTATAGGTTTAATGGAATTCTTGCACCAGACTATTAATATGCGCCACGGCTGCAGTTCGGTTTTCTACACTAAGCTTTTCAAAAACATGTTCTAAATGCTTGTTTATCGTCCGTGGACTCAATTCTAATATTTCCGCAATATCTTTATTGGTTTTCCCTAACAATAACCAGTGCATGACTTCTGCTTCACGTTGAGTCAACTGTGGGCAATATTTTAAAATGTCAGTGACGTCTAATGCAGGCGTAGAAGTCTTGATCTGTATAAGATAATTTTTCGCCACACTTGTGCCAGATTGCCACGGCGTTAATAGTAAAAGCTGTAATTGCTGTGAAGGAGTTGAATAAAAACAGCTTTTTAACTTTTTGGGATCTTTTTCTTGCTGCAAGTCTGCAAACCATGTTTTTAGGCCTAATTCAAAACCCGTTATTTCCGTTAAATGATCATTTAGCAAATCATTGGCTTTTTGTGTCTTCCAGACAATTTCCCCATGAACGTCAACCGCAATAATGGCTGTTTCAGTTGCGTCAATGACCTGTTTTTGTTGTTGTAACAGTTTGGCATGTGCCAGATGCGTTTTGACTCTTGCAAGTACTTCCTCAATATTTAGAGGCTTGGTCACATAGTCCACTCCTCCCACCTGAAAGCCACGTACAATATGTTCTGTTTCAGATAAACCGGTCATAAAAATGACGGGAATAAACTGAGTAATTGGACTTGCTTTAAGCTGTATACAACTTTCAAAACCATCCATGTGTGGCATATTGCCATCGAGTAAAATCATGTCTGGTAAGCATCGGTGTGCTATTTCAATTGCACTTAACCCATCTGTGGTTACGAGTACACGATAGCCCGCCTGATCTAAACTTTCATGCAATAAGCCTAAATTTTCTGGAACATCATCAACAATTAGAATTACGGCCTGTTCAGCCGATGAAGAATAAGGAAAAGAAACTGGTTGCGTACTCATCGTTTATCCTGAATCAATCGTTGTGCTTGTTTTAAATCAAATTTACGAATTAATTGAGAAATCTGCTCCCACAATTCAGCCTGTTCTGGAAAATCATATAAATATTGCTTTAATGCCTGTTGAATTCCACGAATATAACCTTGTCCAATCAACTCATCTAAATGCTGTAAAGCTTGTGGCAGGTTCTGAGCATGATTTATTGTTTTATTATTTAGCTCACGCATCTCGGACTCTGGCTGTGCTGCCAATATTGGTGAAATAGTGGTTAAAACAAATGAGTCGGTCGGTTGTTGTGCTAATGGGGGTAACTCTTTTGCATCATCAATCCAGCTCAATCCAAGCTTATCGCCAATTTTGCTTAGCAATAAATTCAAATCAATTGGCTTTAACATAAAGTCTTCACTTAACACCGCCTCTTGCGGATTGACCTCGCGCTCACCCGCATTGGCCGAAATAATTAAAATCGGCACATTGGTAATATTGTTCTGCCGTAATAGTTGAGCGGTTTCTCGTCCTCCCATGAACGGCATATTTAGGTCCATTAAAATCAGATTGGGCTGAAATAGAGGAACCTGTCTTAAACAATCAATACCAGATTCGGCTTCTTCTGTAATAAATCCTAAAGGCTTTAAAAAGTTGACCACCAGCCCTCGATCTACGGCCTCATTATCAACCACTAAAATTCTTTTGGGTTCGCCTTGATAACCAATAATCTGATTAGAATGTACATTTGATATTGGATGAACCAGTTCTTTCGAGGGCAAATAAAACTTAATTTTAAATTGTGACCCGTGATTAAGTTGGCTACTCACAGATAACTGCCCACCGAGCAAATCAACCAATAATTTTACAATAGGCAAACCTAGACCTGTTCCGGTGAAGCCACCTTGAACCACATTACTGCCTCGTTCAAACGGATTAAAAATCCGCTCCAGATCAGCCTCGGCAATGCCACAGCCTGTATCTACAATTTCAAAATAAGCTGTTTGAAAACGATAATCGACTTTTAAGGTAATGGTGCCTGTATTGGTAAATTTTAAGGCATTGCCCAATAAGTTAATGAGTATCTGTTCAAGACGTTTTTTATCGGTACGTACATAGTGCGGAAGCTTATCACTAATCTGGTGTATGAAATGTAAGTGCTTCTGCTCAAACTGCGGTTGAAACATCTGAATTAATTGTTCTATAAAATTTGGAAAATGGATATCCACCATATTTAAAGAAATTTTACCCGTTTCAATTCGTGCCAAATCGAGTAAACCATCAATGAGCGATGTCAAATGCTGTCCACTTCTGCTAATGACCCCTAATGCCATTTTGCCCTGTTCAGATAGCTGTTCTTGCTTTTGAATTAATTGGCTATAACCCAAAATACTATTTAATGGTGTTCGAAGTTCATGACTAATTCCAATCACATAGCGGCTTTTTGCCTCGTTCGCCCGTTCAGCGACAATTCTTGCATCTTGCAAATTTTGAGATGTAACTTCATGAGCAGCAATTTCATCAATCAATAATGCTGTTTGTTGATGGGTCTCGATTTCAGCTTTACGGCGGCTTTCATCGTTTAACACTAACCACCATGCAGCCACACTGAGCAATAGAAATAAAATGGTGTAAATTTTTACAAACAGTGTAAATAGTTGAGGAACTGCCGCTGCATTAATGGTTTCCAGATATGCTTTTTCTTGAATATAAACCAGACTCAAGCTCACAGCCAAAACAATAGAAAGCCCTAAAGTCAGTAATAAATATAAACTGACCCGACTATTTAATCGGCTAGCCCATCGTGCTGGTAAATAACGCCAAATCGCATTTTTTAGTTGTACCGACCAACGGGCTTCGGGTTTACACAAATCGTGACAACGTGCTTCTAGCGAACAACATAAAGAGCAAATTGTACCGTTATAGGCTGGACAACCTGCCATATCAGCCAGTTCATAGTCCCGTTCACACACCACACAGTTAGCAACTGAAGTCGCTTGAATTTTTTCAGGCTGGCGTGCAATGTAATATTTGCCTTTGGTTAAGTAGGCAATAATAGGAACACATAACACAGCGCTTCCTAAGGCAATAAAACTTGCTAATCCTTTCGCCATTAATCCCAAAAAGCCCAAATAGCTAAGCATCGATAAAACTGAAGCAATCAGTAAGGCACCCACACCTACGGGGTTAATGTCATATAAATAAGCACGGCGAAATTCAATTCCCTTCGGACTTAAACCCAAAGGTTTACAAATAATTAAATCGGCAACAACAGCGCCAATCCATGCCAAAGCGACATTGCTATATAGCCCCAAAATGCGCTCGACCGCATGGCTAATCCCCATTTCCATCAAAACAATGGCAATAAAAACGTTAAAAAGAAGCCAAACAATTCGCCCCGGATGGCTATGAGTCAAACGGGCAAAAAAGTTTGACCATGCCAATGAGCCAGCATAGGCATTGGTCATATTAATTTTAATCTGTGCCAAGCAAACTAGTGCCAACGTGAGAATTAAAGCAAGCTGAGGATTTGGAATAAATTGTTGGTAGGCAACCCAATACAGATAAGTCGGATTGTCTAGTTCAGAAACAGGAATCAACAGCTGAAAGGCTAAAACCATCAGCAGCATGCCCATCAAAACTTTGAGAAAACCAAAAATAATCCAAGATGGACCACCTAAAAAAACAGCAAAACGCCACGCAGTTCTATTTTTTTCTTGTTGCGGTAAAAAGCGTAAATAGTCAGCTTGCTCACCAATTTGGATCACAAATGAAAAAATAAGGGTGCACGCCGCACCAAAGTAATACAAATTAAAATCGGTCGAGTTTGAAACCGCACCAACAAAATGCAGGCTACTATTTAAAATTTGTGGCTGTTTCCAAAGTACAAAAAACCATGGTAACAACAGCAATAACAACCAGATTGGCTGCGTAATTGCCTGAACTTTATTAATAAAACCAATACCTTTAACCACTAAAGGCAAAATCACTAATGCAGAAATTAAGTAACCAACAACTTGTGGAATGCCAAGGGCAAGCTCAAGTGCCATCGCCATAATTGCGGCTTCAAACGCAAGCAAAATAAAGGTAAAGCTGGCATAAATCAGAGAGGTAATGGTCGAGCCAATGTAGCCAAAACCTGCACCACGGGTAAGCAAATCGACATCTACATTATATTTTGCTGCGTAGTAACTAATCGGCCAACTGGTTAAGAATATGATGGTACATACGACAATTGCTGCCCACAGCGCGTTGCTAAAGCCATACTGCCAAAGCATGGTCGCCCCGATGGCTTCCATAGCCAAGAAGCTAACTGTCGAAATTGCGGTATTAGTAACGGTCCAAGGCGACCATTTACGTACTGATGTGGGCGCATAACGGAGCGCATAATCTTCGATACTTTCATCTGCCACCCAAATATTATATTCACGGCGCGTTTTGATCACACGTTGTGGCGCTTGTTGGGGTCGTGAAGAATCTGGCATAACACTCATGTTTGGCATGTGGCTGCATTAAACCCAGCAATCCTTATGCCAAAAGTCATTTATCATGGCGATTTTCTCGAATACGCACATATACGCAAAATAACGTATTTCCAATTTTCATCAAAAATCACACACTCAAATTCATCAAAAAACAATGATCAATATTTGTGTTGATTGACCGAAAACGATTGGGAGATTGATGTTATGAGTGTATCTGAACATCCAAATCTGGACACTGTGCAAGGTACAGATTCACAAAAAGCAGTGAATGAAACCTTAGAAGATTATACTTTACGTTATGCTCCACATAGCTTTCGGCGCTGGAGCCCCAAAGTTGTTGCTATTACTGCACTTGGTGGTATTGCCTATCTTGCTGACTTTTCTATTGGCGCCAGTATTGGTATGTCTTATGGAACAACCAATGCGGTTTTCTCCATTTTATTTGCAGCAATTATTATCTTCTTAACTGGTATTCCTCTTGCCTACTACGCGGCACGTTATAACATCGACCTCGACTTGATTACCCGTGGCGCAGGTTTCGGTTATATCGGATCAGTCCTCACCAGTATCATTTTCGCCAGTTTCACATTTATTTTCTTTGCCCTTGAAGGTTCAATCATGGCGCAAGGGTTATTACTCGGTTTAGGTATTCCGCTTTGGGCAGGCTACCTCATCTCGACCGTCATGGTGATTCCGTTGGTGATTTACGGCATGAAAGCCTTGAGTAAATTACAAGTATGGACAACTCCCCTTTGGCTCATTCTCATGATTGGTCCTGTGGCCTATCTGATTTACCAAGAACCCACCTTAGTCAGCCAGTTTGCTACTTTTACAGGTAAAGAGGGTTTTGCGACTGTAGATATGGCCGCGATCATGTTAGGTGCTGGCATATGTTTATCTTTGATTATGCAAATCGGTGAGCAAATTGATTACTTACGTTTCATGCCTGCTAAAACAAAAGAAAATAGCAAAGCATGGTGGGCTGCTGTGATTTCAGCAGGTCCAGGTTGGGTAATTTTAGGGGCAATCAAACAAATTATTGGGGCATTTTTAGGTTTCTACTTATTAACAAAATTACCGGGTGTAAACAGTACTGAACCTGTTCAACAATTTAATGCAGCCTTTCATGACATGCTTCCGGGCTGGGCTGCTCTAACACTTGCGGTTATTTTGGTGGTCATTTCTCAAATTAAAATTAACGTGACCAATGCTTACTCTGGTTCTCTTGCTTGGACAAGTGCCTACACTCGTATTAGCAAACATTATCCGGGTCGTATTGTCTTTGTGATGGTGAACTTGGCAATTGCCCTTGCCTTAATGGAAGGCAACATGTTTGCAGTACTCGGTAAAATCTTAGGGTTCTATTCAAACTTTGCGATTGCGTGGGTTGTGGTTGTTGCAACAGACATTTCAATCAACAAATATGTTTTAAAGCTTTCACCAAAAGAACCGGAATACCGCCGCGACATGCTCTACAACGTAAACCCTGTGGGTATGGTGGCGTTCCTTGTGTCAGCAGGACTATCAATCGCAGCATTCTTCGGATTACTTGGTAGTTTCTTGGCTCCATACTCACCGCTTATCGCACTTGTACTTGCCTTTGTATTAACACCAATCATGGGCTTATTAACCAAAGGAAAATACTACATCAAGTCACATGATGACGGCATTAAAGAACCACGTTTTGATGCTGAAGGTACACCTGTTGCAACTGTTTACCACTGCCGTGTATGTGAAGAAGGTTACGAGCGTCCAGATATTATGTTCTCTCATAAACATAACGGCACCATCTGCTCTTTGTGTAAAACACTAGATACCTAAATATCCTTAAGACTAAAAAAGAAGCTTTTTAAAGCTTCTTTTTTTTACCCCTAAAGATTTTAGCCAATCGGAAATAAACGTTCAGGCACAACATCTTTCATCACAATGGTTGAGATGAGTCGTTGCACACTTGGAATAGCCGATAACTTTTCATCATATAGCCGTTGGAAAGCGGGTAAATCTTTAGCCACCACATGCAGCAAATAGTCTGGCTCACCAAATAAGCGCTGGGCCTGAATGATTTGCGGAATATCAATCACGGCATTTTCAAACTTCTCAACTGCCTGCTTATCACCTTCTTTAAGCGTAATAAAAACAATCGCTGAAAACTCAAATCCCACTAAGTTTGGGTCGAGTTCCGCCCTGTAGCCTTTGATGGCTCCTGACTCCTCTAAAGCCTTCACTCGTCGATGACATGGTGAAATGCTTAAGCCTACTTTTTCTGCCAATTCAGTAATAGATAATCGGCCATTTAACTGCAATTCAGCAAGAATCTTTTTATCTGTGCGATCCATTTAGAAAAATTTACCCCAAATGAGTGTGATATGAGCAAACATTTAAAAGCACATTCTAAATACATGAGCATATTATTTTCAACAAGTTCGAATGAATAGGAATTTTTTCTAAACCACGAGCGAAACCTTTGGAAAATAGTTTGCCGAGATAAGCATATGGCTTTTAACATTTTTATTGCATTTTGGAGTGTCTCCATTCTTTTTATTATTACTCCAGGGGCAGACTGGGCCTATGCCATTTCGGCAGGAATTAAAGGTAAAGTCGTAGTGCCAGCTGTTGCGGGTATGTTATTTGGGCACTTTATTACGATTTTATTGGTAGCCGCAGGTGTCGGCCTGATTGTAGCCAATAGCCCGACTACTCTCATGGCTCTTACCATTGCAGGTTCCGCCTATTTATTGTGGATGGGAATAAATTTATTAATTAGCCCTCCTACTCCAAATCAATCGGATTCTGAAAAAGCGCAATCATGGTTGAGCTGGGCAACAAAAGGCGTTTATGTGAGTGGCTTAAACCCGAAAGTTTTTCTACTCTTTTTAGCCTTGCTTCCTCAATTTATTGACACTACTGCTTCATGGTCGGTGACTACACAAATTGTTGCGTTCGGCGTCGTACATATGATTAGCTGCGCGATTATTTACTTAATGGTAGGTTATGGTTCACAAGCAATTCTTAAAACCAGACCACAAGCAGCACATTTAGTAGGACGGTTTTCAGGAGGCCTAATGGTCGTCATTGCAACTTGCTTATTGATTGGCCAAATTTAAAAAATATCTCAACTCAACGTTACTGACCTCCAATTCAGGTCAGTAACTCAAGTCATAGAATATAAAAATAAATTTATCTCATTCGTTTCAGGTTATAAGTTACCACTCCCCAAATAACCAGTTCTTGCCCTTCTTCAATATAAATATTTTGATAATCGGAATTTTCAGCTTTCAGCCAAATTTTAGACGGCTGATAATTGTTATCAATCATTAAGCGCTTAACGGTAAAGTCATTGTCAATAAGCGCAATTACAATATCACCAGACTTTGCGGGAAGACTACGATCAACAATAAGCGGATCATCAATATCAATTCCAGCATCTAACATCGACAAAGAATTAGCTTTTACAATAAAGGTGGCATTTTCATTTCTAATGAGATATTCGTTTAAATCAAGTGCTTGTTCAATATCGTCTTGGGCTGGCGAAGGAAAACCCGCAGCAACACGTTCAGTGGCTAAAGGAATATGATAAATTTTATCGTTGTTGGCATGGACCTGTTGAACTTTTAATTTTGAGCTAAAATCTGTCTGATTATCGGTTTTGACATTATTTAGTAACCAATTTTTGATAAAGTTCACTTGAGATTCTGGCACACGAATCACTTTGGTGGGTTCATTGAACTGTGCTTTACGGCCGGCATTTTCTCGGGCACCGCCATGTTCAAACTCTTTTTTCTTTGACATATCGCCTCCATTTCACCGTTCAAATCCTACACAGACAATGTAACTTGAAAAAGTTACATTTTCAAGTTGACGAAATATTTTTTTTGCATAACAATAAATTCATGATCAGATTTTAATCCATTTTACTTTTAACAGGGATGTTAAAATTAAGGTGGTGGTTTGAAGAAAATCAAAACCTATTTCGAAATAGTCTTTATCGCTGACTGTTTCTTGATTTTTATCAAATGAGCTTCTGAACACTTAACATTTTGGTTAAATTCAGTTTTTGGTATGGAGACATGCGAAATGAAAAATCAACGCGATGCGGTTTTAGGCTATGCAAATGAACAACATGCTTACTATATTCGTCTCATTGAAAACGACGCGGTATTAGGTGAAAGCTATGGAATATTTTGTGAAAACCCAGATAGCGAAGCAGCAGAAAGCATTATGACAACGCTATTCTTAAAAAAATCTTTTTGGATAAATGGTTCTGAATATATCGATATCGTAAAAGGGCTACAGCCTCTCCCCCAGTAAATAATTTAAAGATAAAAATAAAGGAGGCAATGAGCCTCCTTTATTTTTTAAAACCTGATGCTTAAGACGTAAAACGTCCATATGCATCGCGTTTTTGGTTGCGGGAGTTTTGTCCGCGACCATCGTAATCGTCGTCGTCATCACGGCTGCGACCTCGGCCTCGACCACCTGAGCGGCCACGATCGTCATCATCGTCGTCACGGCTACGACCACGTCCTCGACCACCTGAGCGGCCACGATCGTCATCATCATCGTCATCACGGCTACGACCTCGGCCTCGACCACCTGAACGGCCGCGATCGTCATCATCATCGTCATCACGGCTGCGGCCACGTCCTCGACCACCTGAACGGCCACGATCGTCATCATCATCGTCATCACGGCTGCGACCACGTCCTCGACCACCTGAACGGCCACGATCGTCATCATCATCGTCATCATAACGGCTGCGGCCTCGGCCTCGACCACCTGAACGGCCACGATCGTCATCATCATCGTCATCACGGCTGCGACCTCGGCCTTGACCACTTGAACGGCCACGATCGTCATCATCATCGTCATCACGGCTGCGACCACGTCCTCGACCACCTGAACGGCCACGATCGTCATCATCATCGTCATCATAACGGCTGCGGCCTCGGCCTCGACCACCTGAACGGCCACGATCATCATCGTCGTCATCATCACGGCTGCGGCCACGGCCTCGACCACCTGAGCGGCCACGATCGTTATCATCATCGTCATCACGGCTGCGACCACGTCCTCGACCACTTGAACGGCCACGATCGTCATCATCATCGTCATCACGGCTGCGACCTCGGCCTCGACCACCTGAACGGCCACGATCATCATCATCGTCGTCACGGCTGCGACCACGACCTCGACCACCTGAACGGCCGCGATCGTCATCATCATCGTCGTCATCACGACTGCGACCACGTCCTCGGCTACCTGAACGGCCGCGATCGTCATCATCATCGTCATCATAACGGCTACGACCTCGACCACCTGAGCGGCCACGATCATCATCGTCATCATCACGGCCACGACCGTTACGACTATCGTTCTTATGGCTTAATGCACCAGCTTCACGAGCTTCTTCAGACGTAAATTCGTGAGCATTACCACTCGCGTGTGCTGCTCGACCAGCTTCACGAGCTTCTTCAGATGTAAATTCATGCGCGTTACCACTTGCATGTGCAGCTCGCCCACCTTTACTGGCTATTTCTCTAACTCTTTCAGGATCCATACTCGCAAATCCACGATTTGAAGTACCCGAACTATTATTATCTTGATCTTCATATCTAGTATTAGCCATAGTTATATCTTCCTATATTTAAATTATAGTCACTACCGCTTTTCGTTAACGGATAAAATAAAGATAAAAGATATAAAATATTTTCCTACCCAAGCTATGTATCAACCTTTTTAAATGTATATTAATAAATCTATAAGTTGTTTAAATAAGTTTTTTATTTATAAAAGAATTATACCCGCACCAATATATTATAAATTTTTATTTTTTTACTTTATAAATATTCAAACCAATTATTATTACTTAATTCAACAATATAATAATGTTTTACAATTTTATTAAAAACAGCTCTCTTAATAACAAAAAGTTTCAAAACATACAAATCGATTAAAAACAGGAACAGCAAAAAAACCAAAAAAGACAAACCAAAAACAAATAAATTAATTTCAAAACAACAACATATAGCATTACATTTAAAAAAATAATTTACTTGAATAGTACTAAATAATATTCAAAAATTTTAATTAATATTTTAAGAGTAGATCTGTCATGCAATTAAAAGTTAACAAACCACCTGTGCAATACATTCACATTGCTATACCTGAAATTTTATTAGGTCATATTAATATCAAGAATAAATGGCAAAATTACGACAAAGAGTGGAGTTACAGACTTGACCCTCCTCATGCAACTCATCCATTCCAAAGAGACTTATATATTATTCAATCCAACAATATTACTTCAGAAGATATAAAAACTCTTCTCGATAATATTATTATAAAAAGCAACCAGATTAATAGTGATGAAATTAACACTAATATTGAAGAAGCAAAAAAAGTTATAAAAAAAGTACTAGACTTGTCAAATAAAATACCTATTGAAAATTGGTTAAATGATACGGGTAATAGATCAATTATTGAAAGTATGATTGATAAAAATAAAATTAAGTTATTAACAGTTATTTAATAATTTAATTTAGATATATTTTTTTACATTCGTATAAATAAGATAACAAAGGCAACTTTTCGAAGCAGACATTTTACTCATATTCACGCTGAGTTCAGCAAAAATAGATTAACCCAATATTTAATAGAGGAGTTTCAACATGGAAAACTCAACAAAGCAATATCCTTCTTCAGTGCCAGCTCAAGTTCAATCTCACCAACCCGGTGATCAAGAAAAAATGCATCCGGAACCAGAAATTATTAAAGCTTCACACAAAGGTAGCGAAAAACTACAAGGTAAAATTGCCGTAATTAGCGGTGGTGATAGTGGTATTGGTCGATCTGTGGCTGTACTTTTTGCCCGTGAAGGTGCTGATGTTGCTATCCTCTATCTTGAAGAGCAGCAAGATGCTGAAATTACCAAGCAATTGGTTGAAAATGAAGGACGAAAATGTCTTCTATTTAAAGGTGATATTTCTGATCCTGAAGTTGCCAAACAGGCAATTGATGAAATTTTGGCTCACTATGGCAAAGTCAATATATTAGTGAATAATGCTGGTGTTCAATATCAGCAAAAAGATATCGTTAATATTAGTAATGAGCAATTAGAAAAAACATTTAAAACAAATATTTTCGCTATGTTCTATCTTACTAAACAAGTAATTTCTCACATGCAAGAGGGAGATAGCATCATCAATACAACCAGTATTACCAGCTATCAAGGCCATGATGAGTTAATAGACTACGCAAGTACCAAAGGTGCAATCACTTCTTTTACACGTAGTCTTTCAAATAATTTAATGAAACAGAAAAAAGGAATTCGGGTAAATGGTGTTGCACCCGGCCCAATCTGGACACCTTTAATTCCAAGTAGTTTTGATGCAGAGACTGTTGAAAAATTTGGTAAAGATACGCCAATGGGAAGAATGGGCCAACCGAGTGAAGTTGCACCTGCCTATTTATTCCTTGCCTCAGATGACGCGAGTTACATTACAGGTCAGGTTATTCATGTAAATGGCGGTCAAATTGTAAATGGTTAAAATATAGATTTTTTTATATAAAAAAGCCCTGAAAGTTAAAAAGCTTTCAGGGCTTTTTCTTTAAGCTGGAACGTGTTGAGCTATTTGCTCGCGCGACCACACTCGGTGTGCTTTAAGTAAGTTTTTAAGCTTCTCTGAAACATGTTTGAAGTCATCTTCAATTAAGGTGCCTTCATCTGCTACCAAGCCTAATGGCTCAAGTAAATCAGATTTATTTCCTAAAAAGACAATTGGTTTTAAATGTTTATAGGCTTCTAGTACATAGTGACGTGTTACGCCATCTTGCATCACCGCATTTAAATTATCGCCATCCGGAAGTATTACCGCATCATATGCAATTGAAGGTTCTGACATTTGCATGCCATCTGCCATAATTACATTATCTTTGTGGTCTTTAACTGGTGCTAGGCTGGGTGCTAATAAATGAATAATAGCCCCTTCCTTAATTGCCCAGTTTTTAATGGTTTCTAGTGCCTCAGACTCAACCAAATTATGAATAAGTACGGCAATTTTACGGCCTTGAATGTCTGCTGGTGGAAAAGCCAACATGGATAACTTAGCAGATTTTTCAATCGCCTGAGGTTTGAAATCAAGGCTTAGATCAGGGACTTCGATACCTAAATTTGCACCCACTTGGCGTGCTAAATCGAGATCAATATTTGCTAAAATTTGTTGAACTTGGCGCTCTCGAATATGTTTTCTTTTCACCTTACTGAGCTCAAAGGTATAAGCATCAACTACATGTTTTTGCTCATGAGGCGCAAGGCTCTTGTAGTAAAGACGAGGCTGAGAGAAATGATCGGAAAAAGACTCACTTCTTTCACGAATCTTTTGACCACTCACTTTTTCATAATAACTTTCAAACCCACCATTTTGTGCAGCTGGAGGTGTCTCAACTGGCCAGTTTTGATCAATCGAGTTCGGTTGATAAGAAGCTTGCCCTTTATGAATCGTATGTTGATGCATTGCATCACGCTGATTATTATGGAATGGACATACAGGTTTATTAATTGGTATTTGATGGAAATTTGGTCCACCTAAACGGCTGAGCTGTGTATCGGTATATGAAAATAGACGTGCTTGTAAGAGTGGATCATTTGTAAAATCGATACCCGGGACAATATGGCCGGGGCAAAAAGCAACCTGCTCGGTTTCAGCAAAGAAATTATCGACATTTCGATTTAAAATAAAACGGCCAATAGGTGTTACTGGCACTAACTCTTCAGGAATAATTTTGGTTGGGTCAAGCAAGTCGAAATCAAATTTCATTTCATCTTGTTCTTCGACAATTTGAACTCCTAATTCCCACTCAGGATATACTCCTTGCTCAATAGCTTCATAAAGATCTCGACGGTGAAAATCAGGATCTTTACCTGCGAGCTTTTGTGCTTCATCCCAAACCAAAGCACTCAAACCTTGTTTAGGTGTCCAGTGGAATTTAACGAAATGAGCTTTACCTTCAGCATTAATTAAACGGAAAGTATGCACACCAAACCCTTGAATTGAGCGAAAGTTACGTGGAATTGCGCGGTCTGACATCGCCCAAATCACGGCATGCGCAGACTCTGGCACTAAAGAAACAAAATCCCAGAATGTATCATGAGCAGTCGCGCCAGTAGGCATTTCTGTATCTGGTTCGGGTTTTACAGCATGTACAAAATCGGGGAATTTAATACCATCTTGAACGAAGAAAACTGGGGCATTATTTCCCACTAAATCAAAGTTACCTTCTTGTGTATAAAATTTAATCGCAAATCCACGAATATCACGAACTGTGTCGGCAGATCCACGTGGTCCTTGCACCGTCGAGAAACGTACAAAAATCGGAGTTTGAATGGTTGGATCAGTCAAAAATCCAGCTTTTGTTAAACGCTCATTACATTCATAGGCCTGAAAATAACCATGAGCACCTACCCCACGCGCATGCACAATACGCTCGGGAATACGTTCATGGTCAAAATGAGTAATCTTTTCTCGTAAGATAAAATCTTCTAATAACGTTGACCCACGAGTTCCCGCTTTTAAACTATTTTGGTTATCAGCAATTTTAACCCCCTGATTTGTGGTTAAAGCCTGATTTGTCGCATCTTCTCTTACTGTGTCTAACTGTTCAGTTTTTTGAGTGGTATTGGCTTTATTTGCAGCATCAGCTCCAGCCATATCACTTGTTTTATTCGTTAATTTACTATTATCAGTCATGTTCATTACCTATGTTTTAAAGTTAAACCTGGGGTGAAATTGAAAGCTTAAAAATTAGTTTTTGTTAAAAGAGCTTAAGTATGGGAAAAGAAGTTCGACATATTTTCGTGTGCTCCAAAGTCCAATGCTCTTATGATGTGAATCGGGTGCCAAAAATGCGGTTAGTTTGCATATTTTTATAGCGAGATCAGGTGTTTGACGGATACGTTCTTGCAGGGCATCAAGCTCCCCATCAGAGATATAGCTAAATAAATAGTCTTGAATACGTCGACTATTATTAAGTGCCCTACTATATTTTAAGAAATTAGAAGAATGGTCATCTCCAGCAATCCAATCATGAATGATCTGACGCTCTACAGGAGTAAACACTCCAAACATTTTTCCATTCTCATCATTAATTAATCTCCAAAAAATACTTTGTTCAGGATTGGCATTAAACTTAATCCATTTATTTTCAATTAAATGCGATACCAGTCCTTGAACGTCGTCTGGGTTAGATAGCCATTGATTAATTGTTTTACATCCGAACTGTCTGGTCTCGTTATGAATTAACTGCCCTACGAGCGCCTTTCTCTTTAAAATTTTTAGAACAAAATCTTCAAGATTTAAATTTTTTATAATTTTCGAAGAACCCACGCCATGATTGTTTAGCGCAAAGCCACGTTTTAATTTAGTAAGAAAAAGTTCTTTATCCCGATATTTATCAAAAATATTTTTTATAACTTTAATTGCTTTATCAGCATGACCATTATCAATATTGTCAATGGTAATGTGCAGATTGAAGTATTTCGAGTCAATGCCAAGTTCAGCAAGCTCATAATTGGTAATTAATAGATGAAGGGGTAGCTGTTCATAACCCAAGTTAAAACCAACTATTTCTGGAATGAATTCAGGTGGAGCATAACCAAGTGCCAATTGGACTACAGCATGATAATAATATTCATCTTCTAAAAGCAGATCGAAACTATCGAGGCCCAAATTACGCATTAAGTCATCATAAATACAGACATGGTTTGCCTTCGGCTCACCTAACCCTAGCTCTTCCAGATAGGTAATAATCAGGTCATGGAAAACCGGATCATTCCAATAGTGAACTGAACTATATAGCCATGCACCGTCTACTTTTTTGGTTGGAGAAACTTTAATTAAAAATTCGAACGCCTGACCAACATTTTTAAAGTATTCTCTCTCACCTCCAGCTTGCCGGCGGTTTAAATAATCCTGAAATACCTCACAATTTTCTTTATTATTTTTTTCACACCATCCTTTAATCATATTTATATCAGAAGGAAAATCAATTTCTGTCTGATCTATCTTATCTATCTCTTTAAAAAGAAAATCTCGTGCTTTCTTCTCTTTCTCAAAACTTGAAATATCAGGATCAAGGAAAAAAACAAATAATTCGTAATAGTTCTGTTGATTATCTTGTAATAAGTCTAATAATCTTTTTTTCACTACAACAGGCATTTCTATTCTCCTTTTGTGAGATATAAAATACCATACTTTACTCATCCTATAATCCCAGCTCCTCTTTGTTATATTACGTTATTAAAAACAGTTGTTTTCATACAAATCATTTAAATTCAAAAACATAACTTCTCACATAAAATTACATTCTCATCTTTAGAATAATTTAAATGCCTGCTTTTATAAAAAATATGTAAATTTTAAACCTTTATTACATTATAGTTACCTTTAAAATTATAAAGATTAAAAAATTAACAAAAAATTTAAAAAAATAATTTTATAACTAATTTAAAAACAAATGAAAGGAGAAAGCAAATGTTTAACTCATGCTATAAATTATTAGCACAAGAAAAAATTAAAATCGCTTTTTTCGAAAGTGCTTCTGCTGGCTATTTAGCTTACCGCTTTTCTTTAAGCCCCTACTCTGGCGATATTCTTATTGGAAGCTTAGTGAGCTATGACTTACGAGTTAAAGAAAATACACTTCATATTTCTTCTGAACTCGTTGAAAAATATACAGCAGAATCAATGCCTGTCACTGTAGAGATGATCAAAAAAGGAAAAGAACTTCTACATGCCGATCTTTATGTCGCTTGTACTGGTCTATTAAAAAAAGGTGGTTCAGAAACTAAAGAAAAACCGGTGGGCACCTTCTTTTATTCTATTTATTATAAAAATCAATTTTACAATTTTAGACGAGTATTTAGAGGATTACCATGTCTCAAACTTAGACAACTTCTCTACTATATTAATCAGGATATAGAATATATAATCTTAGATAATAAAAAATAGAAGTTTTTAATAAAAGATAACATATACACATTTAGAAATGACCATAGTATTTCTTTAACGCCATTTTACTCAAATGTAATTTTATCTATTTTCATATTAATTATGTTTATTGATAAAAATTACATTTTATAAAAATCAAGGTTTTATTATTTTTTTAAAGTTACAGTTAAATATAGGGTAACACCCCTATGCTACACATTAAAAAATTTCATGTTTTAATAAACCTATCTGAAGCTCTCAGATAAAACACACATCATAAATGATATGAGGTAATTAAAGATGAGCACTACTAATAATCAAAGCAATCAACGCAATAATCAACAGCAACAACAGCAGCAAAATGACAACCGTAATAACCAACAGCAGCCAAACGGCAACCAACAGCAAAACGATCAACAGCAACAAAACAATCAGCAACAACAGCAAAATGACAACCGCCGCCAACAACAAGGCTCTAATCAAAAAGATTCAGGCCAACAAAACTCAAATAACAACAATCAGCAACGTTAATCCGTTGTTGATTTAAATGTCATTTGATGCGGTCATTCATTTTATTTAGGAAGGTGAATTCACCTTCCTAAATTTAACATAAGCATAAAATTAAATAATAGATGAGGAAAAACTGATGACAGATCAAAATAGCGATCACGCACGACTGCCAGCTGGCGACCATAATTATTCTGACACTTATTGGCGCGAAAGTTACCTTACTCGTCCTTATTATCAAGAAGCTCAGCTTACTACTCCAGATTTAGATTACGATCGAGATTTTTCAGCAGCCTATGAGTTAGGTCATCGCGCCCGTACTGAAGCTGAGGAAGGTGCTCAGTTTGAAGATATGGAAGGCAGCCTCCAACAAAAATGGGAAGAGCTTAAAGCCGAATCTCGTTTAAAATGGGAACATGCTAAACAAGCAATTAAAGATGCCTGGAACGATAGATAGTATTTAACACAACATCTTCTTTTGCTTTAAAAATATGAGCTTATTTCTGATTGGCCCTCGGAAATAAGCTCTTTTTATGTCTATAAAAAAATCTATTAAGATCATGAAATTCATAATATTTTAGAAAAAAGGCGGCATATTAAAATTATTGTGGAGGTATTGATTTGCTAATTTTGGATCATCAAACACTTCTTTTTTGAACTGAACGCTAGAAACATTAGATAGCGTATGGGTAGGCTTAATAGTGACTTCTACAACATATTTATTCTGCTCATGTTTTGCTTTTACGCCATAAATTTCAGAGTCGTTAATACAGGTTCCATCCGTAAAATATACAAACATGTTTAACCACCTTTAAATATTAAATTGAAAACCAACTGAGCTGAACTTCTATCTTATTATTTAATACCCGACATGATTTTACTCATGTCAGGCATTTAGAAAATTTACGATTTAACTTTCTTTTTTATTAAAATACTCAATAATTTCTTCTCCATTATTTACAGGATTTGCTGAAGAAGTATAAGTTTCGTCGTAAGCATAGGTAGGTAAAACAACCTTAGTTCGAATTGTCGGCAACTTTTCTTGCCCGCCCGTTGTAATCCGCTCAATAAAACCTGCAAGCCATAGTACAAATTCTTGAGTATTCTTGCTCTTTGGAATAATACTTAAATCCAATTTAATTTTAGATTCTTGCAAAGGTTTAATAAGTAATTCAGCAAAATCAATATAATTATATAAAAGCTTAAGCTTTGTCCCCTTAAGCTCATGTCTGAGTTCAATCATCAAATTATTAAGATCTTCCATAGGCTCATCTGTAAAGCCTTTTTTTTCTTTAACATTTTGATATATTTTCTCAGCTATTCTTAAGTACTGGGGCATATCCTTACCTTTATAAAACTGTCATCACTAAAATGAATTTTGGATGAATATAAGTAATTTGTTGTGTTTATTTTATTAATTTTTTGAAACTATAAATTAACCTAGAAACAATTCAGTAACAATAAATTCATAGAAAGACAATAACCCACTAATTTATTGATTAATTTTATATTTTCATATAATTATCTTTTTTATTATGTTACATATTTTATAGAAAATAACGATAAGAAAACTTACTTCAAAGTGAGTTTTCTTAAAAAAAATACTTATGAATTTTTATCCATTTGTTGAGGAGTTGTGGGGTCATTCGCGCCATGAGTTCCTTCATCTCTTGAATCTCGATCTTGGCATGCACTCATACCCATAGCAATTGCAACAACCATACTAACTGCACAAAGAATTCTTAACATTGAGGTCACCCTTATAAGTTTTAAGATGTAGGCTTATGAATAACATGATCTTCTGTTGGCCTACCGCTGTGGTTCTCTTAACTTTTGTAGATTATGCAAGCTTTTGTAAAAATCAAAATTAAATAAATGATTAAAAAATACCATTCTTGCAATTGATATTTTAATTAAATTTTGGCATTGGCTAATTATTTAAGATTGTTATATTCATGAAAGTAAAATTGCTCATCCTTTCCGAGTTTGTGTCTTATTAAGTCAATGATTGCAAACAATATATAATTTAACAATTAATAAATATTTGATATATAAACATTTAAAATCAATTATTAAGATTAGGTATAATAAATAATCTGTCGTTTAAATTTTAAATAATTGCTTATTTTATTAATCACAATTTAAAAATATTATTATTTGTTTATATAAACCAATCTTTTATTTTTGCAATTGACCCGCTTTAATGCTCAGCTTATCATGCTCCGGCTGACCTATTTTGTCAGTCGGTTTTAGCAGATCGTCTACCTAAGTGCACTAAAAACACGTTTTTTGGTGTGAAGCCCCTCGTGCCTTTGACGGAGGAACGGGAGTGGGACACCTTCGGGTGTGCTGGTTTCTTAGGTATCAGTCTGCTAACCCTCTTTCGTTTCACCACCATAATTAATAGCAGTGATTGGGCGCAACTTCTTTTATCAAGGAGTCTCTAATGACTATTATTTTATATCATTTTATTTTTCTTAAACTTCATTATCTTAACGTTCAGCTTAAAACACTTTTAAAGAATTCCTCTCATCTTTTTACTTATCCACACTTTCATCTTTACACGGAAAAAATCTCAAGATTTAACCCTAGCTAAAGATTAGTCCCCTCTATAAGCATAACTTAACGATAACAACAACCAACGAAGAGCAATAGTGATGTTTTTTTCATATCGTATTGTTTTAGTGTGCACCCTATTAATAAGTTCTATAAGTTTATTAGGTTGCAGACCTATTAGTAAAAACGAATTCAATACCCATTGTATGTGGTCAGGCCGTGCGCTCTCACAATGCAATTGTATTTATAACGCTTTAGAAGAACATTATTCGCCACAATTTGTAGAAAACCTACCAAAAGTAAGCTTACAAAATATTGATGCGGATATGAACTTTGTGGAAACCATGAATGAAACAATTCACCAATGTCAGTTAAGTGCAAGAAAAAGCCAACCTAACTGATATTTGCATGCTCTACCAAGAAATCTAAAAAGACCCTTACACGTTTAGGAACATATTTATCATGGCCGATCCAGACAGCATGAAATTCTTCAGAAGCATTAATATTCCAGTCTTCAAGAATTTTAATTAACTGCTTTTGTTCTAGCGCTTTTCGAACTTGGAATTCATTTAGCTGTGCAATACCAACACTGGCAAGTGCTAACTGCAAAATCGCCTCTCCATGATTTACTCTTAAAACCTGAGTAGGTATGAGCGTGATTTCTTGATCCGCTTTTTTAAACAGCCATGTCTTATTTTGGCGCTGATAACTTACGTCTAAAAGCTGATGTTCAGATAGTTCATCTGGATGCTGTGGACAGCCATATTGTTCAATGTATCTGGATGAACATACATAATGTTTATGAGTACTCCCCAATGAGCGAGCCACCAAATTGGAGCTTTTTAAAGGTCCGGTGCGAATTGCAACATCAATTCTTTGCTCAACTAAATTAATGACTTCATCACTTAAATGAGCCTCTATTTCGATTTGTGGATAGCGCTGATTAAATAAAGAAATACACGGCAACAAAAAATGGGTCCAATATGAAAGGCTGGTATGTATTCTTATTCGCCCTTGAGGCGTGTGATTTGCCGTAACAGATTGTTCGAGCTCGTCTAGCTCACTGAGTATTTGAAGACCCTGCTCATAAAACTGGCACCCTTCACTTGTGAGCTGAAACTGACGTGTTGAACGATTCAGTAATCTTATGCCAAGTCTTTTTTCGAGCCGAGCAATTAATTTACTGACAGCAGACGGCGTCATGTCGCATGCTCTTGCTACAGCAGAAAAGCTTCCTAACTCGACCACGCGAATAAAAATTGCCAGCTCGCCAGATCGATTAATATCAAAATTAGCCATAACAAAATTTATCTATGAATTATATTCACAAATCTTATTCCGCTTAGACCGCTATAACAAGCCACTCATTTGTTTCAAGATGACTCTAATTCGTTTTAAAGGATTCACGAGATGAAACTTTATAAATCCGCTTTATTGTCTTTAGCCTTATTTTCTACCGTAGCACAAGCAGAGGTACAAACGAGTCAATGGGTCACCAGTTGGTCTGCTAGCCCACAAATAGTTTGGGATAAGAACTTTATTTTCCCTACTCATATTCCTGAGCAATTATCTAACCAAACAATCCGACAAATCAGCCAAATTAGTTTAGGTGGTCAATCAATTCGATTGGTATTTACCAATCAATATGGAAACGAACCGCTTCATATTAAAAAAACAACGGTCGGGCTAATGAATGGGAAAAATATTCAAGCAAAAAAACTTTATCCTGTTCATTTTTCTGGACAAGCCACAGCCGAAATTTTGCCAGGTAAACAGCTTTTGAGTGACCCAATTGCCCTGCCTGTTCCTAACCATAGTAAATTGTTAGTAAATACATTTATTGAAAAGCCCACCCATTTTAAAACTTTCCATTGGGATGCTAAACAAACGAGCTGGCTCATTGCGGGAAACCAGACAGATAATGTCGTTACGCCCCTCAATGCTCAAACAACAACAGCAAGGTTGTTACTGTCGGCAATAGAGGTGAAGCCCAAACACAAAGCTCATGTGGTTGCAGTCATTGGAGACTCAATTACCGATGGTGCTACTGCAACTTTAGATGCCAATAGTAGATGGACTGATTTTTTAGCCAAGCGTTTATCACCTCATCAAGTGGCCGTGATTAATAGTGGAATTTCAGGAAACCGACTACTCACAGATGGTATGGGCGACAGTGCTTTAAAACGTTTAAAAAATGAGATATCCCAATATTCGGGCATCAAAACGTTAATTGTTCTGGTGGGTATTAATGATATTTCATGGCCGGGTACAGCTTTTGCTCCTAAACAAGAAATACCGTCTTTTGAAGCATTAACTCAAGGCTATAAACAACTTGTGAGTGAAGCACATCGTCAGGGTATTCAGGTGATTGGGGCAACCCTACCACCTTTTGCAGGTGCGCTACCTAACACCCCTTTAGACAATTATTATCAACTTGATAAAGATCAATTACGTAAAAAAATTAATGATTGGATAAGAACCAGTCAGACATTTGACGGCGTACTTGATCTTGATCAAGGTCTGAAAGATCCGAAACATCCTGATCGATTAAGCCCGATTTATGACTCAGGTGATCATTTGCATCCCAATGATCGCGGTAATCAACAAATGGCAAATCTGGTTCATTTAAACTTATTACTTAAGAAATAAAATGTAGGTACAGGTAGGTATTTTCCCACCTGTACCAGTTTTTATTAACCGCCCTCTAGTTCAGCAGTAATTTTTGGTGCAATGGTTGGTCTCTCAATAGCATGTCGTCTCAACATCATGACTGCTAAAAAAGCAAGAATTGCAGGAATTGCGATCATCACAAAATTCATCGTATGTGGCAATTCCAATCCTAATAACATTCCCGTTAAGATTGGCCCAACAATTGCCCCAATTCGGCCAACACCGGAAGCACAGCCAATTCCAGTAGAACGCACACTTAATGGATAATATTGAGCAACGTAGCTATAAAGAAGAATTGAGGTACCAATGGTTGCAGCTCCTGCAACAGTCACCAAACCATATAAAACATAGGCTGGTGAGTTAAAGCCTAAACCGATTAATGCCACAACACCCGCTAGCAGCATTACCATAATTACAGGTTTTAAATGGAATTTATCAGAAAGAATACCACCAGCGATCGAACCGATCATTGCACCGACATTTAGGGCAAATAGGAATAAAATACTCTTTCCGAGTGAATACCCTGCGGCAAGCATGAGTTTTGGTAACCAGCTACTTAAGGCATATACCATGAGTAAGCACATAAAGAAAACTAACCAAAACATGAGTGTATTGAATGCGCGGCCTTGTTGAAATAATCCTTTTACAGAACTACCTGCTGGAACATTATCTTCATTAAGCACTAACTGCGTATTGATCGTCATGGTTTGTTCAGGTGAAATTTTTTGAATAATGCGCTGTGCTTGTTCCGTTTTACCAGTTTTAACCAAAAAGGTTAAAGACTCAGGTAAAAACTTCCATATAACAGGCAGCAAAAATAAAGGGATGCCTGCAATCAAAAACATAATTTGCCATCCCTGACTTTCAACCAAATAACTGCCAATCAATGCTGAAAGAATCCCCCCAATGGCATAGCCACTAAACATGGTCCCCACTAAGGTACTGCGTATACGTTTGGGTGCATATTCTGATGTGAGTGCAACTAAATTTGGCATGACTCCACCAATGCCTAGTCCCGCTAAGAATCGAAGCACCCCAAACTCAAGTGGGCTTGATGCAAAAGCACCTAAAAAGGTAAAGCCACTAAAAAGAGCGACACAAATTAAAATCACATTTTTACGGCCTATTTTGTCTGCCAAAGTTCCAAAGAACATTGCTCCAAACATCATTCCGCATAGAGCCGTACTCGCTAACATCCCTGCTTGTACAGCCGTCAATGACCACTCTTGCATCAGCAAAGGTAGCACGACACCATAAATAACCAGATCATAACCATCAAAAATAATAATTAATAAACACCAAAGCAAAATACTCCAGTGATAAGATCTAAATTTGGCCTGATCAATAATTTCATTTACATTTAATTTAGATGTTGGCATTTACTCACCTCCTGTGAGATAAATTCATATTCAATTTTTTAAAACGACATACTGCACCCTAAAGAAAAACAGATTATTCAAGGTTTTATTGAATTAATTAAAAATCGTAACTCGCCATCATGTTAAAGCGGTTATCAGTCCCGTTACGGCCATCAAAAGTTTCGCGTTCGCCATAAACATATTCGACACCCAAAGTAATTGGTTTGTAAGGGTTATAAAGTGCATTCACCCAGCCCTGCCAAAGTTCTTTGTTTTGAGTCGTGCTAGTGCGTTGTAATTCGGCAAAACGGTTATCATCTTTGGCTTTCATATAGCCATAACCTAAGGTTGAACGAATTTGTGGCGTAAACTGATGAGTTATGCCCAATGAAACAGTGTCAAATTCATTGTTATGTATATTGTTTTGATCATCTATTGCATAGCCACTGTTACTCCATAGTAGGAAACGTCCATCTCCTTTGACATGGTAGTAATCCGCTTTCAGCAAAGTATCTGGCGTAATCTGATATTTCCCCCCTAGGCCTACACCCCAAGCCACTTCTTCATCATTATTGGTTCTCTTTTCAGCCATAAAACTACGACCTGATAGCATTGAACCATTGGTAAATTTATGATTTAAGCGCCCTACCAAAGCAGGTAAACGCATTTTATTATCAGGGTCTGATGTAGCGGTATATTTCGGATCTTCAACCGATATTGCAAAGCTTGTATTCGCACTTAAGTTGTCGCTATAGCGAACCAGCGGTGATCTTAATAATGCTCCACCTACAAATGTGCCTGCATCAATCGTTTCTGGATAATATTCTGGTGCAATAAATGTCGACCACGTTTGACCGATAAGCCATTTATCAAAAGTTAAATAAGCATGGCGTATACGGAACTGATCACGAGTGGCTGCCCCAAAGAAGTCCATTTCTAACTTTCCACCCACATCACCCACGGCTGTTGGAGTTTTAAAATTCAACCCAAAGCGTGTCACATTAACTGTGCTGTGCAACTGGTCTTTTTGAGCAGATTCTTCAGGAGTATTTTCGAGTGGAACCCCGCTAATGTTGTTATACATCGTAGATGCGCCCTTCATTTGATAAGAAGCATCTGCCCGTATATATCCATAGAGGTTAAATTCTGCACCAGACTTAGTTAACCCTTGCTGTATTGGCTGCGCAGCTTGAGGAGTTGCAGAAGTTGCTAGTTCAACTCGTCCTTGCGATAAAGATTTTTGAGCTTGTATATTTGCTTGTAGCATAGCTCGTAGTTCTTTCACTTCTTGTCGAAGTTGTTCTATTTCAGGATCTGTTTGAGCTGCAAAGGCAGAAGACACAAACAGGGTCACAGAAACCGCCAATAGGCTTTTTTGAACCGTTGTATTTAAAGCATTTATCATAAAACTTTCCTTTTTTGATCTTTAAATTGACTCAAAGATCTCGACATCCTTTTTGTTATGTAACTATTTAGATAGGTCCTTGAAAATTTGACTTTCTTTCTCAAGAAAGACCTTCCATCATATTTTTTAGACAAAACCTCCCTAAAGCGGCATTAGGACCACTTTTTAATTTGTTTTAAGTAAAGCGAGTTCTTCTATTTTTTTCAGTTTTCATATTCTCTTCCTCATTGAGAATATTTAGGTGTTAAGACAACATTCCTATGTCTCTACTGGCATTATTTTTTTGCAATAAAACCCTGATAAGTCAGAACCTGTGCATAAGACTGCACGCTTTCAAAGCCAGTCTTTTGCAAAAGTTTTATATAACCTTCTGTGGTTAGGCTAAAAAAGTCTTGAGCCATACGCTCTAACATTTTCTGGCATTGTTCCTCAGTTAAGCCTTGTGCCAAGCATAAATAACGTAAAGCTTGAAGCTGCTGAGGGTTTATACACGTCATTAAATCGTAGGTGAGCAAAACAGCATTTTCTTTTAAGCGATCATAAATATCTTTAAAGAACGCAGGTTTTATATCATCAGCAATAAAATGCGCCACAAGAATAGACAGTGCAGCATCAAAGCAATTTTCAAGAGGCAAAGCTGAAGTTTCCCCATGTACAAAAGTCACTTGTGAAGATTTACCTAAAAGTTCAACCTGTTCTTGGGCTTTTTGAAGCATCATTAAAGATGGATCAACTGCTGTAAATTTCCAGTTCGGATGTCTTTTAAGTAAATATTCGAGTTCATAACCTGTGCCACATCCCACAATTAATATGTGAGAGTTCGGTTTCAACACTGATTGCAAAATGGCATCCACCTGTTGATGGATCACTTCATAACCCGGAATTAATTTACGGATATGCTCATCATATCCTTCGACTACTTTTGGGCTATTAAAGTCTTTTGCCATTTTGTTTTATCCTCTATTTAAACTGCCTTTCAATTTATAGTTTGCTGCATTTTGACTGGGCTTTTGGCTTGTTTAGTCAAAGACATTTCCTGTCAAATTAAGTTCAGCACGCATAATTTCTTGTAACTTAAACTTTTGGGCTTTGCCTGAAGCAGTCATTGGAAATTCATTAAAGAATCGGACATAGCGCGGCACTTTATTATGGGAAATATGCTCTTTACAGAATTGACGAATACTATTTTCATCAATTTGATGATGTTCATGCAAAATAATACAAGCACAGAGTTCTTCGCCATATCTCGCATCTGGCAAGCCTATTACCTGCACATCGCTCACATCGGGATGGGTATATAAAAAGTCTTCAATTTCTTTAGGAAAGAGATTTTCCCCACCACGAATCACGACGTCTTTAATACGACCTTTAATTTTAATAAAGCCGTCTTGGTCCATTTCTGCAATATCACCCGTATGCATCCAGCCAGCTGAATCAATGACCTCTTTTGTCTTTTCTTCTTCGCCCCAATAGCCAGCCATCACTGAATAACCACGAACACATAGCTCGCCCAAAGTTCCTTGCTGAACAATCTGTCCTTCTAAATCGACAATTTTAATTTCAACATGCGGATGAACATGCCCAACTGTACTTACTCGTTTATCAATTGAATCATTTACCGAGCTTTGTACACTGACTGGCGAGGTTTCAGTCATGCCATAACAAATCGTGATTTCAGACATATGCATTCGGTCTATGACCCGCTGCATAATTTCACGTGGACACGGGCTGCCTGCCATGATGCCCGTTCTTAAACTCGATAGATCAAACTCATTAAACTGTTCGTGTTCTAAGGTTGCAATAAACATGGTTGGTACGCCATATGCTGCCGTACAACGTTCTTGATGAATCGCTTTTAACGTTTCTAAAGGATTAAATACCGCCGATGGATAGACCATGGTTGCCCCATGTGTAACGCAGGCCAAATTTCCCATGACCATGCCAAAACAATGGAACAATGGCACAGAAATACAGACTTTATCTTGAGGGGTTAAACGAATCCCTTCGCCAACAAAGTAACCATTATTTAAAATATTATGATGGGTCAACATGGTCCCTTTGGGGTTACCCGTTGTACCTGAGGTAAATTGAATATTAATGGTTTCATCGAACTGGTGTTGCTTCGCTAATTGTTTTAATTGTTCAAGCTGCTCGGAGTTTGGTGTTGTAACTAAATCGCTAAAACGATGAATACCGATATGTTGCTGGTCATCAATTTTAATGACAAATTTTAAATGTGGCAGTCGTTCTGAACTGAGCACTTTATCAGAACTGTTGGTTAACTCAGGGGCAATTTTTGTGAGTAATTCTTGGTAATCGGTGGTTTTGAATTGAGAAGCAATAATCAATCCTTTACATGAGACTTTATTCAACACATATTCAAGTTCATGACTTTTATAAGCTGTATTAAGATTGACTAAAATAATGCCTGCTTTAAAAGCTGCAAATTGGGTAACTGTCCATTCCACACAGTTAGGCGACCAGATGGCTAACCGATCTCCTTTTCTTAATCCCAATTTCAACAAGCTACAAGCAAAGGCATTTACTTCATCCTGTAAAGCTTTATAGGTTAACCGTCTGTTTTGATGAAAACTGACAATTGCTTCCTTTTCTGCATATTGCTGACAGGCCTGATCAAATTGTTCACCAATGGTCATACCCAATAAGGGCTGTGTGCTTGGTCCCGAGGCGTAGCTTAACCGTTCTTGTTGCATTGAATCATTCTCCTTGATTCTTTGTAATTCTCTTCGTACCTGATCTAATTGTTGTTACTGCAACTACTTTTCCAAACCGCCTACTTTGTAATGTTTATCCTTTATATGCCCTATTTCTTCTGCACAGCATCCACACAAAAGTCAGCAATCTGTTTTGAAAAATAGTCTTTGTGCGCATGATCAAACTTTGTATTTTGAGCAGGATCAAGGGGTTCAACGACCACGTAGGTCATTGCACCAACAACACAAAGTGCTGCTGTATTTAAATCATCCAAGATAAACTCACCACTTGCATTTCCATCTGCAAGTATTTTTTTAATACTTTGTTTAATCAACTGCTTCACACGAAAACGCTCATGTTCAACCGATGAATCTACAGGTTCAAACATGAGTGCATATGCAAGCTGAGGACTATTGAGTGCCCGTTTTACAAAAGTTGCCACAGCCTTATGTAATTTCTGTTTTGCCGATAAGTCAGTTTCGGTAATCGAATCAATCACCAATAGTTCTGTGTTAATGGCCTCAGACAAAACCTCAATGAGCACTTGGCTTTTATTATCGAAGTAGCGATAAACCAGACCACTTGATACACCCGCTTGCTCTGCAATTGTTTGTATTTGTGCGTCTTTAAACCCTCCCTCTGAAATTAATTTTCTGGCTGAACTCAAAATCGACTTACGATTTTGCTCCATCCGCTCTTGCATTAAAGATGATCGTTTATAGCTCATAATTTATTCTCTAACAAATAAAATGAATTGTAAATCATTTTATGAATCTGTATTCACTTTTTTAAAAAATCATTGTATGGTACATATCAAATACCCACAAAATATTTTATGGACAACAAATATAACCAATAGGATGAAAATATCATGAACCTCCGCAGCTTGAATTTCGGTCTAGATGAAACTTTAATTGCGCTTCAAGATTCAGTAGCCGCATTTTGTGCAAAGGAAATTGCACCAATTGCCCAACAAGTTGATCAAGACAACAAATTCCCTGCACATCTCTGGAAAAAATTCGGAGATATGGGCCTTTTAGGTATGACGGTTTCTGAAGAATATGGCGGTGCCAATATGGGTTACTTAGCTCATATTATTGCCTTACAAGAAATTTCTCGTGCTTCGGCAGCCATTGGCCTCTCTTACGGTGCTCATTCTAATTTATGTGTAAACCAAATTAATCGAAACGGTAACGAGCAACAAAAACAGAAATATTTACCAAAACTGATTTCTGGCGAATATGTAGGTGCCCTTGCTATGTCTGAACCCAATGCTGGTTCTGATGTGGTTAGCATGAAATTACGTGCTGAGCAAAAAGGTGATCATTTCGTTTTGAATGGTTCAAAAATGTGGATCACAAACGGCGGTGATGCAGATGTACTTGTAGTTTATGCAAAAACTGACCCTAAAGCTGGTGCAAAAGGTATGACTGCTTTTCTAGTTGAAAAAGACATGAAAGGCTTCAGTCATGGTAACCATTTAGACAAACTTGGTATGCGTGGCTCTAACACTTACCCCCTGTTTTTTGACAATGTAGAAGTGCCTGCCGAAAACGTACTTGGTGGCGTGGGTAATGGTACAAAAGTACTCATGAGTGGTTTGGACTACGAACGTGCGGTTTTAAGTGCCGGACCTTTAGGAATTATGGATGCCTGTTTAGATGTGGTGATTCCTTACTTACATCAACGTGAACAATTTGGTCAGGCTTTAGGTGAATTCCAGCTCATGCAGGGCAAACTTGCCGATATGTATTCAACGTGGTTGGCATGTAAAGCATTAGTTTATGCGGTTGGTGCTGCTTGTGACAAAGCCGACCATGACCGCAGCCTACGTAAAGATGCTGCAAGTGCCATTTTATATTCTGCTGAAAAAGCCACATGGATGGCAGGCGAAGCAATCCAAACTTTGGGCGGTAACGGTTACATCAATGAATTCCCTGCTGGTCGTTTATGGCGCGATGCAAAACTTTATGAAATTGGTGCTGGGACCTCTGAAATTCGCCGCATGCTGATTGGCCGCGAACTATTTAATGAAACCAAATAATAATTATAAATAAGGACGCATCTTATGAACCAATTACAAAGCAAGATTAATGTTCGAAGTGAAGACTTCAAAACAAACCAGCAAGCCATGCAAACATTGGTCACAGATCTAAAACAAGTTGCCCAACGTATCGCTTTAGGTGGTGGTGAAAATGCCCGTCAAAAACATTTGGCTAGAGGGAAACTTTTACCTCGCGAACGTATTGATCAATTGATTGATGTCGGAACGGCATTTTTAGAAATTGGTCAATTGGCAGCGTACAATGTTTATGAAGATGATGTTCCTGCTGCGGGTGTGATTGCAGGTATTGGTCAAGTGAACGGCATAACTTGCATGATCGTTGCCAACGATGCAACGGTTAAAGGCGGAACGTATTACCCTCTTACAGTCAAAAAGCATTTACGTGCACAAGAAATTGCCGAACAAAATCACTTGCCTTGTATTTATTTGGTGGACTCGGGTGGTGCTTATTTACCAATGCAAGATGAAGTTTTCCCAGACCGCGATCACTTTGGGCGTATTTTTTATAATCAAGCACGTATGTCGAGCCTAGGTATTGCCCAAATTGCTGTCGTAATGGGAAGCTGTACCGCAGGTGGTGCTTATGTACCCGCCATGTCTGATGAAACGATTATTGTGCGTAATCAAGGCACCATTTTCTTAGGCGGCCCTCCTCTGGTAAAAGCTGCGACTGGCGAAGTGGTGAGCAGTGAAGACTTAGGTGGTGGTGATGTACACACACGTCTTTCAGGTGTGGCTGACCATTTAGCAGAAAATGATGAACATGCGATTGCGATTGCACGGAACATTGTCGCGAACTTAAATAAAAAGCCAAATGATTTAAACAAGCAAATTGATGAACCACTTTTTGACGCATCTGAACTCTATGGTGTGGTGCCAAGTGACGCACGTAAACCTTTTGATATTCGTGAAGTGATTGCACGCATTGTAGATGGCTCTCGTTTTGATGAGTTTAAAGCACGGTTTGGCTCAACACTGATTACTGGTTTCGCTTCACTCTATGGTATGCCAGTCGGCATTATTGCCAATAACGGAATTTTATTTTCCGAGTCTGCACAAAAAGGTGCGCACTTTATTGAACTGTGCACACAGCGCAATATTCCTTTGTTATTCCTTCAAAACATTACGGGCTTTATGGTAGGTCGCCAATACGAAAATGAAGGGATTGCCAAACATGGCGCTAAACTGGTGATGGCTGTTGCCACTGCAAATGTTCCTAAAATAACGCTTATTATTGGCGGTTCGTTTGGTGCGGGTAACTACGGCATGTGTGGACGCGCTTATTCACCACGCTTTTTATGGACTTGGCCGAACTCTCGTATTTCAGTGATGGGCGGCGAACAAGCAGCCAGCGTACTTTCAACCTTAAAACGCGATCAAATTGAGCAAAAAGGTGCCGAGTGGTCAGCTCAGCAAGAAGATGAGTTTAAACAACCAATCCGTGAGCAATACGAGCGCCAAGGCCATCCATATTATGCTTCTGCCCGTCTTTGGGATGACGGTGTAATTGACCCAGCTCAAACCCGTCAAGTACTTGGTTTAAGCCTTGCTGCTGCAATGAATGCTCCAATCCAGCCAACCAAATTTGGCGTGTTCCGCATGTAAGAGGTGTATATGAGCTATCAATTTTTACAACTCGAACAACAAGGTCAAGTTGCCTATGTTTGGCTAAATCGCCCTGAACTACACAATGCCTTCAATACCACAGTGATTGAAGAGCTACATGCCTGCTTTAATCAAATTAATACACGTGATGATATTCGTGTTCTGGTTTTAGCGGGTCGTGGCAAAAGTTTTTCGGCAGGTGCTGACCTGAATTGGATGAAACAGGCAGGTCAAGCATCTTCAGAAGAAAATGAAGCAGATGCTCTAAAACTCGCGCAAATGTTAGATGCACTTGCAACGCTTAAACAGCCAACTATTGCCCGTGTTCATGGCATTGCCTTTGGTGGCGGTATGGGCTTGGCATCGGCTTGTGACATTTGCATTGCCAGCACTGATGCCAAGTTTGCAACCTCTGAAGTGCGTTTAGGCCTTGCGCCATCTACCATTAGTCCCTATGTGATTCGTGCGATTGGTGCAAGACAAGCCTCTCGTTACTTCTTAACTGCTGAACGTATTTCGGCCCGTGACGCCAAACAAATTGGCTTGGCACATGAAGTCGCAGATGCGGAAGACTTAGACAGAAAAGTTCAAGAAATTATTGATGCTCTATTACTCGGTGGCCCGCACGCTCAAGCGGCATCAAAACAACTCATTCAAATGGTGAGTAACCAGACAATGAGCAATAACTTGCTGCAACAGACAGCACATCATATTGCTCAAGTCCGTCAAGGTAGCGAGGCAAAAGAAGGTCTGAGTGCCTTTTTAAATAAACAACAGCCTGCTTGGGTTTCTAACTCAAATAACAACAATTAAGGACAATCATCATGTTTGAAAAGATTTTAATTGCGAACCGTGGTGAAATTGCCTGCCGTGTGATTCGTACCGCAAAAAAACTGGGTATCGCAACAGTTGCTGTTTATTCAGATGCAGATGCAAATGCACAACATGTCAAACTTGCAGATGAAGCGATTTATATTGGTCAGTCGCCTGCTACTCAAAGTTATTTACAAGCTGACCGCATTATTCAAGCTGCCATTGACACAGGTAGCCAAGCGATCCATCCAGGCTACGGCTTTTTATCCGAAAATGATCAGTTTGCACTTGCTTGCCAGCAACACAACATTTGCTTTATTGGCCCACCAGTCGATGCCATTTTAGCAATGGGCTTAAAAGCGACCTCTAAAGCTTTAATGGAAAAAGCAGGCGTCCCTTTAACACCGGGTTATCACGGAACCAACCAAGATGCCGACTTTTTAAAACAACAAGCAGACCAAATTGGCTATCCAGTTTTAATTAAAGCCAGTGCTGGCGGTGGTGGCAAAGGCATGAGTTTGGTTGAGCGCAGTGAAGATTTTCTGCATGCCTTAGCCTCGTGTAAACGTGAAGCCAAATCAAGTTTTGGTAATGATGATGTCTTGATTGAACGCTATGTGATTCAACCGCGTCATATTGAAGTACAAGTGTTTGGTGACACACATGGCAACTATGTTCATTTATTTGAGCGCGACTGCTCTGTGCAACGTCGTCACCAAAAAGTGCTAGAAGAAGCCCCTGCTCCACAAATGCCGAGCGAAAAGCTTGATGCAATGCGTCAAGCTGCAATTGATGCTGCTCGTGCCGTAGATTATGTCGGTGCAGGTACGGTCGAGTTTATTGTGGAACAAGATGGTACGGCGTATTTCATGGAAATGAATACCCGTTTACAAGTCGAGCACCCAGTGACTGAAATGATTACCGGTGAAGACTTGGTTGAATGGCAACTTCGCGTAGCTTATGGCGAACCTTTACCAAAACTACAGAACGAATTGCAGATTCACGGGCATGCGCTCGAAGCACGAATCTATGCCGAAGAACCTGAAAAAGGCTTTTTACCTGCAATTGGTAAAATTGACTATTTGCACTACCCAACTCAAAACCAATATGTGCGTGTAGACAGCGGTATTGTTGAAGGCGACGAAATCACGACGTATTACGACCCTATGATTGCCAAACTCATTGTATGGGGTAAAAATCGTGAAGCTGCACTCATTCAAATGCAACATGCCTTAAGTCAATTCCATGTTGACGGTTTAGGGAACAACATTGCATTTCTTGAAAAGATTGTTCGCAGCGACTCATTCAAACAAGTCAAGCTTGATACCAACCTGATTCAACGCGAACAAAACTTCTTGTTTAGCCCTGAAGAGATCAAACCAGAACTTGTGGTGGCAGCAGCATTTATTGAGTTTTTAAGTAAACTTAACAACAACAGCTCAAGCCAAAAACAGCTTTGGCAGGCTCAACCGCTATGGCGTTTAAATATTACCTATCAGCACAGTATTAAACTGAACTATTTAAACCAAAATTTCCAAATCAAATTTGCCTCAAATGAGCACGGTTTTACCGCAGAATATAACGGACAAAGCTACCCTATTTCTGGTCAATTGATTGATTCACATACTGCCTCTGTTCAAATTGATGGTACTAAGCAAAAGCTATCTTTTAATCAAAGTCAGCAAGGCATTACGCTATTCCAAAATGGGCAAAGCTATAAGTTTGCTTATATTCGCCAAGACTTTAATCAGGCAGATAGCCAAGCCGATGAAGGCCACTTAAAAGCACCAATGCCGGGTGTAGTCACGCAAGTTCTGGTGAGTGCAAATCATAGCGTGAAAAAAGACGATATTTTAATGACGCTTGAAGCCATGAAAATGGAGTACACCATCCGAGCTCCTAAAGACGGCTTGATTGTAGACTCCTATTTCCAAGTTGGTGATCAGGTCAAAGCTGGCGATGAGCTTGTGGAATTTCAGCCTGCTCAGGAGGAAGTTGCATGAGTGAGTTTGTCAAAATTGTGGAGGTCGGCCCCAGAGACGGTCTCCAAAATGAAAAGCAGGCTTTAACAGTTGAACAACGCTTAAACTTTATTAATGACTTGATAAAAGCGGGCCTAAAATCAATTGAAGTAGGTTCATGCGTTTCGGCAAAATGGGTGCCGCAAATGGCTCAAAGTGATGAGCTATTTAAGCGGTTACCGCAGACCACAGATGTGCAATTTAGTCTGCTTACTCCAAATATCAAAGGTTTTGAGATGGCTCAAGCGGTAGGATGCAAAGAGGTTGCGGTTTTTACCGCAGCTTCTGAAAGCTTTACTCGTAAAAACATTAACTGCTCTATTGATGAAAGTTTTGAAAAATTTAGTGATGTCATGGCAGCAGCGAAAGCACATAACATACGTGTGCGCGGCTATGTCTCTTGTATTGTCGATTGCCCGTATGAAGGCGCGATTGCACCTAAGCAAGTGGTAAAAGTTGTTAAACGGCTCTATGACATGGGCTGCTATGAAGTATCTTTAGGTGAAACCGTTGGCACTGCAACGCCAGATCGAGTTCAAAAGGTTTGGCAAGCGTGCCTCTCTGAACTAGACAGCAAGGTTTTGGCAGGACATTTTCACAATACCTATGGCATGGCAATTGCCAATATTTATCAGTCCCTACAGCAAGGCATTCGCGTTTTTGATTCATCCCTTGCGGGACTTGGTGGTTGCCCTTATGCCAAAGGTGCCTCTGGCAATGTATCGACTGAAGATTTGTTCTATTTACTATCCCACATGGGGTTTGAAACTGGCATCGACTTAGAAAAACTGATGCAAGCCAGCCAAAATATTAGCAATGTATTAAACCGAAAAAGCTTGTCGAATTATGCAAATGCTTATTGGCAAACCAAGTGTGCGTAACAATAAATTCAATAATTAAAATAGCTCAGTATCTGGTATAAGGCTGAATATATTAGGCTAAGTACCAGATCATCGCGTCTACTTTCTATCTCATTCTATTCATGAATTGGGACTAAATTTCTTTATGCAATTTATTTAAAATTTTGAATTAATCTCTGTATTAAATGCCCCTCTCAACAGAAGCATTCTCTACCCTATTTTTATTCTAATCCGTCTTATTCTTCATCCTTTTCTAGCTTAGTCCTTAAAAAATTTATCTTATTATTTATAAAAATAAGATGCATCCATTTCAATTCTTGGCGAAATATATTCTTCCACCCAATCCAACCATGCACGTGTTTTTGCATCAATAAAATGGCGTGAAGGCAATAAGGTATAAACCCCAATATCGGGCGAACGCCACTCTGGCAAGATATGGCATAATCTTCCATTCTGAACTGCCTCTAAGGCCGAAAACATCGGTAATAAGGCCACACCCATGTCCTGTTGCACCACATCTAATAATAACTCTGGGTTATCTGCAATGAGTTGCCCGCCAATATCAATTTGATAAGACTCACCATTTGCATTTAACAAGTGCCAATCTGCTGTAATCGATGGGTTTACCAAGCGTAAACAGGCATGATTTTTTAAATCTTCTGGTGACTCAGGTTTTCCATGTTTCTCTAAGTACGCAGGTGAAGCACATAAAACAGAAAAAATAGTGCCTATTCTGCGAGCAACAAAGCGGGAATCTGTTAAAGATTCAGTGAGATAGAGACTTACATCCACCCCTTTCGCCAACAGATCTGGAACGTACTGCGATGTCGTATATTCAACCGTTAACTCTGGATAATTTTTGCAAAATTCGGCCATGACTGGAAAAACATAGTGATGCCCAAAGCTTCCCATGCTTAATACACGTAAACGTCCTTTAGGTTTTGAAGCGGTTCCAGCGACTTCTGATTCAGCCTCATCCACCATTGAAATAACTTGACGACAACGTTCCGCATAAGCCGCACCAATATCGGTCAGTGCCTGCTGGCGTGTCGATCGTTGTATGAGTTTTGTACCTAAGCGTGTTTCTAGCTCGCTGATAAGACGTGAAACCTGTGCTGTGGTCAGATCCATCTGCTCAGCTGCTGCCGTGAAACTCCCGCTATCAATCACTTTCAGGAATGCATGCATTGCATGCAATAGTCCACCATCGAGATTTTTGCGCATAACGTAAATATCTTTTCCTAAATTACGGATTGTTGCACCAGTTTAGATCAACCACAATGACTAAATGTACATACATTGGCACTAATTCTTTTTAAGAAGAGGAACCGATCTTTTTTTTATTTTGTATGTCACTTGCTCCAAATATTCAACTGGATGTTGAAAAAAGAAAGTAGTTCGAACTACTAAAAATTCTAAGGAGATATAAATGAACATCGCTACAAAAGTCACTCCAAATATTATTGCAACAAAGGATGTGTCACTTGAAGATAAATATATAAGTGATAACGGTACAGCATATATGACTGGCATTCAGGCGCTTGTTCGCTTGCCTCTTGCCCAGACTCGCCGTGATGCAATCAATGGCTATCATACTGCTGGTTTTATTTCTGGTTATCGCGGTTCCCCTGTTGGTAACTATGATAGTTTCCTTTGGCAAGTTGAAGGATTACTTAAATCCCATAATGTCGTATTTCAACCTGGTGTAAATGAAGACTTAGCTGCTACTGCAATTTGGGGCACCCAACAAGTTAACCTTTCAGGTCAAGGCAAATATGATGGAGTGTCTTCTTGGTGGTATGGCAAAGGCCCAGGTGTTGACCGTTCAGGCGATGTGCTCCGTCATGCTAACTTAGCTGGTACCTCTGAACGTGGTGGTGTGGTTGCCTTATTTGGTGATGACCACTCATGTAAATCTTCTACAATCCCTCACCAATCAGAACATGTCATGATTGGTTGCGGTATTCCAATTTTTTATCCAACATCCGTTCAACAGATTTTAGATTTTGGTGTTCATGCCATTGCAGTTTCACGTTTTTCTGGCCTATGGTCTTCAATGAAACTGGTCAGTGAAATTGTGGAAACTTCCGCTTCAGTTCATGTTGATCTAAACCGAGTCACCCCAGTTATACCAGAAGATGTCGATTTCCCTGCCGACGGCGTTAATATTCGTTGGCCAGACCATGGCATTCAACAAGAAGAACGTCTTTATAAATATCGCTTACCTGCTGTTTTGGCCTATGCCCGTGCTAATAAAATTAATACCGTAACATGGCCTTGTGAAAATGCCCGTATCGGTATTGCCGCAAGTGGTAAAGGTTATTTAGATACAATTGAAGCCTTACGTATTTTAGGTATTGAAGATGAAACTGCCCAACAGCTTGGGCTACGTGTTTACCAAGTTGGAATGATTTGGCCTTTAGAACCTCAAGGTGTTCGTGAGTTTGCAGAAGGCTTGCAAGAACTGATTGTCATTGAAGAAAAACGTCCAATTATTGAAACACAAATTAAAGATGAGCTTTACTCACTTCCTGATGGCAAACGCCCACATGTGATTGGTAAAGCAACTGATGGTAAAGGTGAATGGAGTACCTCTATTGAAGAAGCACCGCTCATTGGTCACTATGAGTTTCAACCTGAACCTATTGCAAAAATGCTGGCTACTCGCTTCTTAAAACTAGATATTCCAGAAAACTTAAAAGTACAAATTCAAAATAGAATCGACTTATTACTAAAAGCAGAGCAAGAATCAAAACGTGTTATTGATCTTGCCGAGCGTAAACCTTATTTCTGTAGTGGGTGCCCACATAACTCATCAACTGTAGTCCCTGAAGGTAGCCGAGCACTGGGTGGTATTGGTTGTCACTATATTGCTGTTTCGCTTGACCGTGGTACCGAAACCTTCTCTCAAATGGGCGGTGAAGGTGTAAGCTGGGTGGGTGCATCGCACTTTACTAATGAAAAACATATTTTCGCGAACCTTGGTGATGGAACCTATTTCCACTCGGGTTACTTAGCAATCCGTCAATCTATCGCTGCAAAAACTAATATTACCTACAAAATCCTCTACAACGATGCTGTCGCTATGACGGGTGGTCAACATGTAGATGGGCATTTGAGCGTTGCACAATTAACTCGCCAACTCGATGCCGAAGGTATTAAGAAACAAGTCATTGTGACTGATGAAGTTAAACTGTTAAACGAAGAAGATGGTATTGCACCAGGTGTAGAAATTCGCCACCGCAATGAACTCGATGCTGTTCAACGTGAATTGCGTGAAGTTTCGGGTGTTACCGCTTTAATTTATGTACAAACTTGTGCAAGTGAAAAACGCCGTCGCCGTAAACATGATGCCTACCCTGACCCAGCTGAGCGTTTATACATTAACAGTGATATTTGCGAAGGCTGTGGCGACTGTTCGAAAAAATCAAACTGTTTATCTATCGAACCTGTAGAAACAGCTTTAGGTACTAAACGTCAAATTAACCAAAGTAGTTGTAATAAAGACTTCACTTGTGCCGAAGGGTTCTGTCCAAGTTTTGTGACGGTTCATACACGTGATATGAAACGTCCAGCAAAATTTGAAGGAATTGGCGCAGGCTGGCCGACATCACCAATCATTCCTCAGTTATATGATGTTCCAAGTCGTATTATGGTCGGTGGTATTGGTGGTACAGGTGTTGTAACTATTGGTGCCCTCCTTGGTATGGCAGCTCACCTCGAAGGTAAAGCAACACGTGTTATGGACATGGCTGGACTTGCTCAAAAAGGCGGTACGGTTTATTCATATGTACAACTTGCAGCAAGTGATGATCAAATTTCCTCTACCAAAATTCCGGCAGGACAATGTGAATTACTCATTGGTGCCGATGCCGTAGTCGCGGGTGGTAGTGCAGCTCTTTCTCGCTTAAGAGATGATGCTTTAGTCATTGTTAATGAAGACAGCACGCCTACTTCTGAATTTATTAAATCTCGTGACTGGTTTGCACCGATTACCGATTTAATTGATCGTCTTCGTGGTCATGTTCATCAAGGTCAACTGGTTTCTCTACCAGCAGCTCGTATTGCAACACAACTAATGGGCGATGCAATCTATACCAACCAGTTATTACTAGGTATGGCATGGCAATCTGGCCGCATCCCGCTATTACGTGAAAGCATTGAAAAAGCAATTAAGTTAAATGGTACGGCAGTTGAAAAGAACCTTGAAGCTTTCCGTGTGGGTTGTCACCTTGCAAGTGATCCAACTTTAGCTGCACGTTTACTCGCAGCAATGCCAAAAACCAAAACACCGCAAACCTTGGCTGAACTTATTGAAGACCGCTCTGCTCGTCTGACAGAATATTGGAATGACGCTTACGCAACTAAATACCGTACCCTTGTAGAACTGGCTGCTAAAAAGTTACCAGAAGAATTAACCGGCACCATCGCAACTCAGTTATACAGAGTCATGGCGTATAAAGATGAATATGAAGTTGCACGTTTGTTAACAGGCAAAAGCTTCAAAGAATCGATTGAAACACAGTTCGGCAAAGGCTTACGTTTAACATACCATCTTGCTCCACCAGCGTTACTCGGTGGCCTGAAAAATGTGCGTAAACGTGCGTTTGGTTACTGGATGCGTTTCCCAATGATGATGCTTGCTCGCTTGCAATGGCTCCGTGAAACTTTCCTCGACCCATTTGCGCGCCAAGAAGAGCGTCAACACGAACAAGCATGGCGTGACCGTTACATCGCATTTGTTGAAGCACTTGTTGAAGCTCCAGAAAATCATAACTTGGCTGTTGCTGAAGAAATTGCAAAATTACCAGCAGAAGTACGTGGTTATGGACATATCAAAATGAAAGCAATGGACGCTGCAAAAGTACGTTGGGATGAACTTACACCAACACTGATTAAAGTTCGTAGCTAATAAATTGCTTAAAAATTAAAACTCGAAATAAAAAAGTCATCCTCAGGGATGACTTTTTTATGGATTCAAATATTTATTTGGTCATCTTACGTAAAGTCAAAATCTGCTCGCTTCTTCCAAATGGGCCATAGAGGTCATGTAAAACTGCACTTGTTAAGCCAATGCCATCCGATCCATATTGCTGAACAGTTTCCAAACCTAACCATTTACCTTGCGGATAACGATGCATGTGAATTTGCAAATCAAGATTTGGAAACCCCCACGTAAATTCACCTTCTTGTCTTGGTACAATTCCGTTTGCGGTATCCACCATTCCAATTAAGTGTGCGAAATCTGTGGTCGGCTGCCCTTCAACCATTTCTTTATCATTATTTAGCCAAACAATGCCTTTACCTGCTCGATGCTGATCATTAATTTTTGTCACTAGTGTTTGAATAAAACCACCCGGCCATCTTTTCATACCCTTCCACTCTGTAAAAGAGTCTGGATGATGAACTGGCTGATCTTCAAGCCCAGCAATATCGGAACTGTCTTGAGTACACATTCGCCATGCTCTGGCAACAATACAAGTTTTACCTTGTGCTTGCATTTCAGCTTCAATCAGCTCAATTGTTTTTCCGGCACGAATCACTTGGGTCTTAATTGTAAATTCACCAAATGCAATAAGACCGAAAATATCAAAACTAATTCGACCAATTCGCATATCTTGTCGTGGTGAAAACTGCTCTAACTCTGCTGCGATTACGCCACTTGCAGGTGCCATGTGCTGTTCATGAGGATTCCAAGCTCCTTGTGCATGAACAGTTGAGCAATAATGAGCAATAACTTCACCTTGAGGACCAATGGTTCTATTCAGTAATTGATAATAAGCATTCATGATTTTCTTTCCGTAGTCCTTATCCAACATCAATATTTGATGAAAATTCACGTTTTAATGCTTATGTTAACCCTCTATTTCTTTGGCTCAACTGGTTTTTCCTACCAAAAACTCATGAGTCTAAAGTTACAAATTTAATCAATGGGTAAAATTCCACATGAAAATCCCACCCATTGATTCTCAAAAACTACTATTTACTAGAATGCAAAAGCCTCTTGATCAAGCTCCATAACAGATTCAGCCCCCGACTCAATTGCAGCTGCATGGCTTTGGGTACGATGCAAAAGTTTTTGATAGAAAAACTTAGCTGTACTTAGTTTCGCTTTATAAAAAGCTTCCTCTTGTGTACTCGCCTCTAATTTTTCATGGGCAACTTGAGCCATTCGAACCCAAAGATAGGCAAACACGACGTAACTCGAAAAATAAAGATAATCTACAGAAGCAGCACCAATTTCTTCGGGGTTGTGCTTCGCTTTTTCGGCAATTGTTTTAGTGAGCGATAACCATTGTTGCTTAAGTTCACCTAATTTTTCTAAATAAGGTTTCAGCACTTCATTGGATTGATATTGAATAATGAATTGATCAATTAGATCCGTCATATTCTTTAAGAGCTTGCCTTCCGACTTTAGAACTTTGCGTGCAAGCAAATCTAAAGACTGAATTTCGGTTGTTCCTTCATACAATGTTGAAATGCGGGCATCGCGTACAATTTGCTCCATTCCATGCTCAACAATAAACCCATGCCCACCAAACACCTGAACACCATGTTTTGCAGACTCATTACCAGACTCAGTTAAAAACGCTTTAGCAATAGGCGTTAAAAAAGCCAGTAGATTATCGGACTGTTTTTGCTGCTCCTGATCGGCTGAACTTTCAACAATGTCTACATGTTGAGCTAGAAAATAAGCCAGCGCACGTCCACCTTCAGCAAATGCTTTTTGTGTCATTAACATTGAACGCACGGCAGGATGCACAATAATCGGATCGGCATTCTTTTCTGGATATTTTGGACCAGATAATGAACGCATGGCGAGTCGCTCTTTGGCATAACTTAACGCGCCTTGAAATGAAATTTCAGAAGCAGCGAGCCCTTGTACTGCCGTGCCAATACGTGCCGTATTCATAAAGGTAAACATACAATTAAGCCCACGATTTTCCGGACCAATCAAATAACCTTGAGCACCATCAAAATTAAGAACACAGGTGGCATTTCCGTGAATACCCATTTTATGTTCAATGGCACTACAGACGACCTGATTGCGATCTTGCAAATTACCTTCATCGTCTACATTAAATTTAGGCACGATAAACAAAGAAATACCTTTTGTGCCTGCGGGTGCCTGAGGTAATCGAGCTAAAACAATATGAATAATATTTTCAGAAAGATCGTGTTCACCTGCCGATATAAAAATTTTTTCTCCAGTAATAGAGTAACTACCGTCTGGATTTGGTTCAGCCTTGGTTCTAATTAAACCGAGGTCTGAACCTGCATGTGATTCGGTTAAACACATGGTTCCAGTCCAGATTCCACTAATTAACTTGGTTAAAAATTTCTGCTTTTGCTGTTCTGTTCCATGATGTTCAATTGTTCTCATCGCACCATGAGATAAACCTTGATACATTGCCCAAGCCCAGTTAGAACCACACAACATTTCAGAAATCGCAATGCGTAATAGCGTTGGTAAGCCTTGCCCACCATATTCAGGGTCGGCGGTTAGTGAGGTAAACCCAAGTTCGGCATATTTTTGGTAGGCTTCTTTAAAACCTTTTGGTGTAGTCACCACGCCCTGATTTAAATGACACCCTTCTTGATCGCCATTTTGATTAATAGGTGCCAATTCATTTTCACAGAAATCTGCCGCTGCCTCTAAGTATTGATCAATTAATTCTCGATTTACACTTTCCTGATATTTGCTTAAACGTTGGTAGTTCTCTTCTGTTTGAAGCATTTCATGCAGAACAAATTGCATATCACGTAATGGAGCTTTGTATAAAGGCATAGTTTTTCCCTTTCACTTCACTGTCTGTTTCATGCAGGCAGATATGTTTTTCCTTGAATAGACTTTTATTTTTTCAACTCCACCAAAATATCAAAAAATTTCTTATAGCAAAACTAGTTTTCACTATTTTCATAAAATTTAATAAGTAAAAACATCCATTAAATATTTAAAATATTGTATTTAAATAAAATTATTAAATATACGGGTATAGAAATAAAAAATTGATTGTTATTTTAATTTTGTATTGCAAAATATTATTCCGTAAAAAATCAATTTATAGTATTGTTATTACATTGCTTAATCATCCAAGGACGATTTATGGATAGCCCGAAATACACAGGTCTTGAATTTTTAACAGCTTTAAAAAATGGCGAAGTTTCTCCATCGCCTATGGCTCACACCATCCCTATGCAACTAGTAGAAGTTTCCGAAGGTAAAGCCACTTATAAAGTTACCCCTAGAAAAGAACATCGAAATATACAAGGCGGTGTACATGGCGGCTTTTGCGCTACAGCTTTAGATACTGCTACCGGAAGTGCTGCGCATACTTTACTCGAACATGGTGTTGGTTATGGGACTATTGATTTGAATGTAAAGATGATTCGTCCCATGCAAGTTGATACGTCGTACTACGCAAAGGCCGAGTTGATTAATGCGGGGCGCAATATTATTAGTACCGAAGGTAAAATCGTGGATGAAAACGGAAAAGTGTATGCTTTTGCCACAGCCACATTAATGATTATTCAAAAATAAAAGTCGTGTTAAGCTCCTCCTTATGGAGCTTTTTCTTGCTTGGCAATTTTGTCCATTTCATAGAAATCTAAGCGATCAATCATAAAACTCACAATGGCTAGACTTATACCTAAAGCTACACAGGCTTCCCATCCCCAGTGTTTCCACGCATAAACTGCAATAAAAGAACCCAAGGCTGCCCCACCGAAATAGAGCGTCATATAAATTGAGTTAATGCGAGAACGAGCCTGCGCGGAAATTCTATAAACCAGATTTTGGTTGAGTACATGAAATGCAGACAGCCCAAAGTAAGCCATAATTACGCCAACCGCATAGGCCACTAAAGATTGCTGTGCAAAAAATAGTGGTATCCATGCAGTAATTAATAAGGCCATGCTAACCAGTGCAACTTTATTCTCAAGTCCCGCTGCAATTTTCTTACCCGCCCACGGTGTGGCAAACACCCCAGCTAACCCGACAATTCCAAATAGACCAATTTGGAAATCATTAAAATGATAAGGAGCATTGGCTAAAAGGAATGTCATGGTTGTAAAAATAAGTGCCAAAATACCAAAGCCAATTCCACCAGCAAAACCACGGCGAAGCAGATGAGGTTGATGCGCCGCTAATGAAAACAATGAACTGTAAATTTGTAGAATATTGAGTTGATGGGATTTACGCGCAACCGGCAATTTTGACCACATGATCCAAGCAAAAACCAAAATGACGATGCCACTAATTAAATAAACGGCATGCCAAGACCAAACCGTAGAAAGTAAACCTGCAATAGAGCGCGCCAATAAAATTCCCAAGAACAAACCACTCATGAGAGTCCCAACAACTTGCGGGCTTTTTTTCGGACCTGCCAAACCTGCGGCAAATGGAACCAAAACTTGAGTTGCAATAGAAAAGAATGTCGCTAAAAAGGTAAAGCCATATAAGACTGGCAAGGTTTGGCTAAAAGAAAGCCCAACTTGTGCAAGTCCCGTACAACACATGAGCAAACAAATATAACTACGTTTTTCAAAGAAATCACCGAGTGGTACCAATAGAAACAGACCTACTGCATAAGACAGTTGTCCAATCACAATGGTTAAAGCCACTTGCTCAGCATTAGCCTGCAAGGCTTTGGCAATTGAATAAATTAAAGGCTGGTTATAATAGTTCGAGCCCGCACAAATCCCGCATGTCATCGCCATGATAAAAATAAAGCTTTTTGACAAAATATTGTCTGCATCGGGTCGAACTATTTTTTCCATTTTTAATTACGCCCTATTTTAAAATTTATACATCGACACAAAGTTTACACGCGATACATCAGCTGTTCTGCCATCAAAGACTTCTCGTTTACCTTGATGGTATTCCATGCCGATATCCATTTGTTCAATAGGCGAATAAAAGACGTTAGCCGCATAGTCAGTTAAACGCTTATTGGCATCGGGATTGAGTTTTGCATAAGCCGTATCGTCATCATAATCAAACACTGAAGCTGATAAGTTTGCACGCCATTGCTCATTGAATTTATATGTATAACCAATATTTACGCTATTGAGTTTATTCATAACTAAATCTGTTTTTTCTTCATTTAAAGAAAAATCACCCGCTGCATTTAAACTTGTTGAATTTGCCAAGCCGCTTTGCGTGGTGTACGGCATAAATTTTTGATCACCAACAATATATTGATAATTTGCTTGCACCGATTGCTGTGGCGTTAATTGGTATTTTAACCCGCCCCCTGCGCCCCAACTTACTTTCTTAACTGTTGAGGTGGCTACATCTGCAGATTTTTCATTAATAAAACCTTGAGCAAGTGCAGTTAAAGGACCTTGTTTAAAGGTATAGCGCCCCGTTAATGATGGAAAAGCCGAAACTCTGGAACCTGTATATTCTAGAGCTACTTTTAAATCATTATTGGCATCAATTTTCCAGTCATAGCGAATTTGAGGAGTACGCGTATAGGAAGTTCCCACAAATTGTGTGTAATCCACAGATTCTGTACGTGTTTCCATGTTGGACATGAGTGACCATGTTTGACCGAATGTCCAATCCTTATAAGTGAAAAATGCATGGCGAATACGGAATTTACCATCGCCCGTTCCCATGTTAGAGCTATCAAAGAAATCGGCTTCAATATTTCCCGTAACCGCTTTATTCGGGCTATTAAAATAGACCCCTAAGCGGCTTGCATTTACACTTACATCTGAACGCGCATGATTAGAACGTTTATCACTCTCAAAAGGTGTGCGGTTTAAGCTACTTGTCGTTCTGCCTCCCGAATCAGGTGAAGATTTAAAATCGACCGCCGCATCTATACGGGCAATACCATAAACCTTAACATTGTCGGTCCAAGTCACCCATGAAGGAGCAATCGGCTTAGCTGTTTCAATGCTCTTATTCTTTTCGACATTTTCTTCAATTTGGGCCTGTTTGACCTGTAAATTACTTTGACTTTGTTTTTGAGCTACAAGTTCTGCTTTTAACTTTTGTAGCTCACTTTCTAGCAAATTAATTCGCTGTTCTGTTGTATCTGAAGAATTTGCAAAAACAGTCCCTGAAGCCGCAGCACAAGCTGCAGCTAAAATTAATTTTTTCATCTTTTAATCCTTAAAGAAGCTTTTTTCCATGTGTATAAATTAGGCTACACGTGCATCTATGAGCGGACAGTCGGTCACTGCCTGTAATTCATCAAAACTTAGACCTTCCACCATTTCCTTGACATAGGCTTTCTGATCTTTGAGTTCAATAATGCATAAATCGGTATAAATACGATTTACACATTGCTCACCTGTGAGGGGATATGTGAGTTCTTTTACAATTTTGGATTCACCCTTTTTAGTGACATGTTCCATATAGACATAAATAGTCTTTGCTCCCACAGCCAAATCCATCGCACCGCCTACGGCAGGTACATCATCTGGTTTGCCTGTGTGCCAGTTTGCCAAATCACCATTTACCGCAACTTGGAATGCACCAATAACGCAAATGTCTAAATGGCCTCCACGCATAATGTCAAACGAGTCACCATGATGCATAAAGCATCCACCTTCTAATAAAGTGACAAGTTCTTTTCCAGCATTGACTAAGTCTTCATCTTCTTCACCTGGTTGTGGTGGCGGGCCAAAAGCCAAAACACCATTTTCCGAATGTAAAAAGATTTCTTTGTCTTTTGGCAAAAATTTCGCAACGTTAGTAGGAAGTCCAATTCCCAAATTGACATAAGAACCTTCAGGAATGTCATTGGCAATCAGTCTAGCAATATCTTCACGAGAACGTTTTTGAACTGACATTAGATATCTCCTACTTTTACAACGTGCTGAACAAAAATTCCCGGTGTGATAATGCACTCTGGGTCAAGCATTCCTAGCTCTACCGTGTCATTAACTTGAACAATGGTATTTTTTGCGGCTTTTGCCATAATCGGGCCAAAATTACGGGCCGCTTTGCGATAAGTTAAATTACCCCAACGATCCGCCTTATCTGCATAAATCAATGCAAAATCAGCTTCAAGTGGATATTCAAGTACATAATTTTTGCCATTAATAGTCCGCGTTTCTTTACCCTCGGCAACTTTGGTGCCATAGCCAGTTGGAGTAAAAACAGCTCCTAATCCTGCACCTGCTGCTTGAATACGGCATGCCAAATTCCCTTGTGGAACCAGCTCTAGCTCGATCTTTCCAGCTCGATATAAATCTTGAAAAACGGTTGACCCAGCCGATTTAGGGAATGAACAAATCATTTTCTTAACACAACCGGCAATAATCAGATTCGTTAAGCCCCGATCACCAGAAGCCGCATTGTTATTAATAATGGTAAGTTCTTTCTTGCCTAAATCAATTAAGGCCTCAATTAATTCAGCTGGTTGTCCAGTAACACCGAACCCACCTGTCATGATAGTTGCCCCATCAGGAATAGCTTTTAAAATCGGTTCAATATCACTGGTCACTTTATTAATCATTTCTTCACTCTCCTTAGTTATTCAGCTTTTTGAGGATCGTATAAACGATCTTTAATAAATAAGGTTGGGATAAGCCCACAGACAAAATATGCAATACCCATCAGTAATAAACCTGCACCAATGGAACCATGCATTGCCAAATAACCAATGGTCAGTGGTGCAAAGATCGCTCCAATACGTCCAATATTAAATGCACCACCCACTGCTGTACCCCGAATAGAGGTTGGGAAGCTTTCGGTTAAATACGTTGCGTTAATAGCGTACGGAATACCATAAAGGAAACCAAAAGCCAGCATCAGCCAACCAATGTTTTCAGGCGTATGCATATACACCACCACTGGAATAAACAGTGCAGTTCCAATCGTACCAAAGGCAAAAACAACTCGGCGTCCAATTCGGTCTGCCACAAAACCAGCAAGCACTTTGGCAAACATCATGGTCAAAAATGTTCCAATCATATAGATTGCCATTTCTTTAAATTTAATCCCTAACTCGGACTCTAGATAAGTAGGCAACCAGTTACTCACCCCCAAATAGCCAAACATCAGGAATCCAGAACTAAATGACCAAAGCATGAGCATCTTGCCGTGTTTTTTATCTTTAAATAGGGCGATATACGGATTCTCAGCTTTTTTGGCAGTGCCAACAGCAGGGTTAGCAAGTTTTAAAGCACGGGCTTTTCTCCATGACTCAGGTTCAGGCACAAAGAAGAACATGAGAACAGCCAAAACAATCGGGATAATCGTAATGAAATACAGCATCCGCCAGCCAAATTCAGGAATAATCCAACCTGATAGACCTGTAATGGTTAAAGAACCAAGGGTATAACCAGTCATCAGTGTTGCTAACACCGTTGTACGATATTTGGTCGGCACCATTTCAGACATTAAAGTGTTACAGCCGATGTAGAGACAACCCAATCCCATACAGGTAATAATTCTTAAGATCGCGAGTTGCCCATAGGACTGTGCAAACCCCGTCAGGCTCGACAGTATCGCAAATGCTGCTGTTGAAATGACAATAATGCGGACTCGTCCAAAACGGTCACTTGCCCAGCCACCAATCAGTCCGCCAATCGCCATACCAAAAATTGACCAACTGCCTAATGCACCTGCCTGAATTGTGGTTAAACCAAATTCGGCCTTAATACTGGTCAGAGTAAAAGCTAGAATGCCAACATCAGCACCATCACAAAGTAAAGTGAGAAATGAAAATATAAAGGCTAGAACCCAGACTTTTTTAGGTGTCTGAGTAACCTCATTGTCTTGGAATGTACTTATAGCTTCCATTTTCATATTTTTACCTATCCATTACATAAAAGTGAGTATTCCTAAGCTCATTTATTTGAAAGAGAATATTTTTATAAAAATCATCCATCTTTCTATTTATCATTTTTTTTCATGCAATAAATTAACTGGTAACCGTGCATGATTTAGGTTCAGACCTGATCATGATCAAGTCTGAAACACTGCTGAATTAATCAGCTTTTTGCGGGTTAAATAATCGGTCTTTAATAAATAACAGTGGAATCACACCGCAGATAAAATAAGCAGCTGCCATCACCAATAGCCCTAAACCAATAGAACCACTTTGCGATAAATAACCAATTGTAAGTGGAGAGAAAATTGACAGAACCTTGCCAATATTATAGGCACCCCCAACCGCAGAACCACGAATCGAAGTCGGGAAGCTTTCAGTCATATAGGTGGCATTAATGGCGTATGGAATACCGTAAAGGAAACCGAAGAACAGCATCATCCATAAAATATTGGTTGGTGTATTTAGATAAACAATGACAGGAATAAACAGTGCTGTACCAATGGTTCCAAAAGCAAACACAGCACGGCGACCCAATTTATCCGCAACAATGCCGGCAATTACTTTGGCAAACATCATAATCAGGAAGGTACCGACCATATACATCGCCATTTCTTTAAATTTGATCCCCAGATCAGATTCAAGATAAGCAGGTAGCCAGTTACTTACCCCGTAATAACCAAACTGTAATGCACCTGTACTGATAATCCACAACACAAACATGGTGCCGTGTTTTTTATCTTTTAAAATTTCAAGATAAGGATTCTGACGTTTCACTTTTTGGGTTGGATCGACTGTCGTTGCAGCTAATGCTTTCAGTTCACGTGATTTTTTCCAAGATGCAGGTTCAGGCACACAAAAGTGCATCAAAATCGACAACACCACAGGAGTAATTGCAATCCAGTACAGAAAACGCCAACCGTGCTCAGGAATAATATGACCTGCTAACAAGGTTGCAAGTAATGAACCTAAGGTATAACCCGTCATTAAAGTTGCCAATACGGTGGTACGATGTTTAGTCGGCACCATTTCTGACATTAAAATATTACAGGCAATATATAATGCACCCAGCCCCATCGAGCCAAAGACTCGTACAATGGCAAACTGCATATAAGAATCAGTAAAACCAAGCGCACAGGTTAAAACTGAAGAATAAGCAATAAAAAACACAATAATGCGCACGCGTCCAAAACGGTCACACGCCCAACCACCAATCAGACCGCCAATTGCTGAACCTAAAAGTGTTAAACTTCCTAAAGTACCTGCCTGTACACCCGTTAAATGAAATTCCGTTTTTAAACTGGTTAAGCTGAGCGCGAGAAAACCCAAATCTGCGCCATCACATAACAAGGTAAGAAAGGCAAAGATAAATGCAGTAATCCAAATCTTTTTGGGGGTTTGAATCCCTTCAGGGCTTGCTTCCTGCTTCAGTGTTTCTGTGGTCATATCCATATCCTTAGAGGAACATGAGGCATCCGATGCCTCATGGCATTTAATTTTTTATTAGGCTGTAGCATCCCTAATCATGTTTTTAGCAATAATAATTTGTTGAACTTGCGTGGTTCCTTCATATAAACGGAACAAACGCACATCTCGGTAAAAACGTTCAATGGCATAATCACTGATGTAACCCGCCCCGCCATGAATCTGTACACAACGATCTGCAACTCGGCCACACATTTCGGTCGCAAACATTTTTGCGCAAGATGCTTCTGTACTAATATTTTCACCATTGTCACGACGGCGTGCTGCATCTAATACCATACATTTAGCGGCATAAATTTCGGCTTTTGAGTCCGCGAGCATGGCTTGAATAAGCTGGAAGTTAGCAATCGGTTGGCCAAATTGTTTACGTTCAATAGCATAGAGAAGTGCATCATTTAGCATGCGCTCTGCAACACCCACGCTATATGCCCCAATGTGCAAACGACCTTTATCAAGCACTTTCATTGCAGTTTTAAAACCAATTCCCTCAACACCACCAATGAGTGCAGAAGCAGGAATCCGGCAATTTTCAAAAATCACATCACACGTATGCGAACCTTTTTGTCCCATTTTTTGGTCAATTTTGCCTAAAGTAATGCCTGGTGTATTTGCTTCTACTAAAAAAGCTGAAATACCCCCCGACCCTTTAATTTCAGGATTAGTTCGTGCCATGACCGTGAAAGTTGCAGCATGCGGCGCATTGGTAATAAAACGCTTGGTGCCGTTTAGAACGTAAAAATCGCCGTCTTTTACTGCACTGGTTTTTAAAGATGCAGCATCAGAACCAGATTCAGGCTCGGTTAAACAAAATGAACCAATAATTTCACCGCTTGCGTAACGTGGTAAATATTTTTGTTTTTGCTCTTCTGTGCCATCAATCAAAATCGCGCTTGAACCAATACCGTTATTGGTACCAATTAAAGAACGAAAAGCTGGTGAAGTTTGTCCCAGCTCAAATGCGACTCTTACCTCTTCTTCCATGGTGATGCCTAAGCCACCATATTCTTCTGGAATTGTGAGTCCGAACAAACCGAGTTCACGCATTTGCTGCACAATGTCATCCGGAATTTTATCTTTCTCTACCACTTCGTTTTCACGAGGGATCAATTCATTTTTTACAAAATCTCGAATTGTTGAAAGTAATTGCTCCAACATCCCTTCATCACGGATCATTAATGGTCTCCCTTCTTATATATTTCCATCGTACCCATCAGCCATATTTAGCTTTTCTGGCTACCATGTTTTAAATCTTGTTTACTGCAGATGTGTTTCATAGTACGAGAACGAAAATACAAATTTCAAGCTTTTTTGAAAATTAATTTCGTTTAACGAAATTTAAAAATAGACCAATACGTAATATCAATAACTTACAATCAAAATGGATTTATAAACACTCTATTCAACTAAATAAGACTTGAAATAAATTCCAAAATAAGCATCATAAAAGGAATATAGTTTTGATATGCGAAACAAGGAATTCAAAAATGAGTGCAATCACAGGGAACAATTTCGTAGAAATCGACTTTTCTATTTCAAAAATAGCTGTAGTAAAAATAAACCGGCCTGAAGCTAAAAATGCACTCAACACTGAAGTTCGCAAACAATTAGCACAAGTCTTCACAGAATTAAGTTTTAACGATGAGATCAATGCTGTTGTACTGACGGGCGGCGAAGAAGTTTTTGCCGCTGGTGCAGATTTAAAAGAAATGGCAACCGCAACTTCCACAGAAATGTTATTACGCCATACCGAGCGCTACTGGAATGCGATTGCCCAGTGCCCTAAACCTGTCATTGCTGCGGTAAATGGTTATGCATTGGGTGGCGGATGTGAATTGGCAATGCATGCCGATATTATTATTGCAGGCAAAGGTGCGACTTTTGGTCAACCAGAAATTAAAGTCGGGTTAATGCCGGGTGCTGGCGGCACACAACGTTTATTTCGTGCAGTCGGTAAGTTTCATGCCATGCGCATGATTATGACAGGTGCAATGGTGAAGGCTGAAGAAGCTTATATCATTGGGCTTGTTTCACAAGTGACTGAAGACGACCAAACTATTCCCACCGCTATTCAAATGGCGCAAAGCCTAGCAAAAATGCCTCCTATCGCCTTGCAACAAATTAAAGAAGTTGCACTTATGAGTGAAGATGTTCCATTAAATGCAGGCTTAACCCTAGAGCGTAAAGCATTCCAACTGCTGTTCTCTACCGAAGATAAAAATGAAGGTGTTCAAGCTTTTATTGAAAAACGCAAACCATCTTATCAAGGTAAATAATTTAAATAGATAACAACAAAGGAATGAAAATGGCTAAAAAAGTATTTATTAGTGCAGGCGGTTCAGGGATTGGACGATGCATTGCTGAGGCATTTTTAAACAACGATTATGAAGTTTTCGTTTGCGATATTAATGCTCAAAGTCTAGAACAGTTTCAGAGAGATTATCCAAAGTTGCACATACATGCATGTGATTTAGCAGAGCCTGAGCAAATTAAGCTTATGTTTGCCCAAGCAGTCCAAAAACTTGGCCATATTGATGTTTTGGTGAACAACACAGGCATTTCAGGCCCAACCATTGCCGCAGATGAACTGAGTTTTGATGACTGGAATACGGTGATTAATTTGAATCTGAATAGCACTTTTTTAATTACTCAATTAGCGATTCCCTTGTTAAAGCAATCAGGCGCTGGTGTCATTATTAATATGTCATCAATTGCAGGTCGCTTAGGCTATCCATATCGTTTGGCGTATTCCACTTCAAAATGGGGTCTCATTGGTTTTACTAAAACGCTTTCTATGGAACTCGGTGCAGATAATATTCGAGTTAACGCGATTCTTCCGGGTGCTGTTGATGGTGACCGTGTCCAACGCGTTCTACAGGCCCGCGCAGATGTCGCCCATAGCTCACTTGAAGAAGTGACTCAAAACGCACTGAAAAATCAGTCGCTCAAATATTTTGTAAATCCGAAACACATTGCAGATTTATGCCTATTTTTAGCCTCTGACAGTGGACGTTCTATTTCAGGCCAGATCTTACCAATTGATGGTGATAAACAATGCTTAAGTTAAATCACCAACCCTTATTTATCCGCTTAATTTCAAATACAGATCAATAATCAGGATGATCGACATGACTTATGATATTAAAAGCATGGCTGTGATTGGTGTAGGTATTATGGGCAGCGGTATTGCTCAAATTGCTGCACAATCAGGACATACCACTTATTTATATGATGCTAAAGCAGGTGCAGCAGAACAAGCAAAAGAAAAACTTGCTGCTACATTTCAAAAGTTGGTCGACAAAAATAAAATTACGGCTGAACAAGCAGCATCGGCAAATAGTCATTTAATTGTTGCGCAACAAATTGAAGATTTAAAAGATTGTGACCTGATTGTAGAAGCCATTGTTGAACGTCTAGATATCAAACAAAGTTTAATGCAACAACTTGAAGAGGTTGTTTCCGAAAATACTATCCTAGCTTCCAACACTTCTTCTCTTTCTATCACGGCAATTGCTGCAAACTGCAAAAAACCTGAACGTGTGGTGGGCTACCATTTCTTTAACCCTGTTCCACTCATGAAAGTTGTTGAGGTCATTCGTGGTTTAAAAACTGACCCAAGTATAATTGATGCTTTAGATAAACTATCACGTGCTATGGGCCACCGCCCGGTGGTTGCTAAGGACACACCAGGATTTATTATTAATCATGCGGGTCGGGCTTACGGAACTGAAGCTCTCAAAATTTTAAATGAAAACGTCTGCGATATTAGCGAAATTGACCGAATTTTACGTGATGGTGTTGGTTTTAGAATGGGGCCTTTTGAACTGCTCGATTTAACAGGACTTGATGTTTCACATCCTGTGATGGAATCGATTTACCATCAATATTATGAAGAAGCACGCTACAAACCAAGTCCTTTAACCAAGCAACTGTTAGACGCCAAACAACTTGGACGCAAAACCAATCAAGGTTTTTATAATTATGAAACTGATTCAAAAACAGGTGAAGAACCCGCCAAGTTTGTAGAGCGTTTAGAACAATATCCAAAAGTTTGGGTAGCGGCAGATTTCTCTGAAGATAAAACACAGCTCGAAGACTATTTAACTCAGCAAAATATTACTTTAGACACCAATCCTGAACCGCAATCAGACAGTTTATGTTTACTGGCTTGTTACGGTGAAGATACAACTCAAGCGGCTATTCGCCTAGGGGTTAACCCAGAACGAGCTGTTGCTATAGACATGCTTTATGGCATTGCAAAGCATCGTACATTAATGCCATCACTTGTCACAAAAGCTGACTACCATCAGGCAGCTCACTCTATTTTCAATTTAGATGGAAATATGGTCAGCATGATTGCTGAAAGTATTGGCTTTGTTGCTCAGCGTGTTTTGTCCATGGTCATTAATTTAGGTTGCGATATTGCCCAGCAAAATGTTGCAACAGTAGATGATATCAATGCTGCTGTCCGCTTAGGTCTAGGTTATCCATTTGGCCCAATTGAATGGGGCGATCAGATCGGTAGCGAAAAAATCTTACTTATTCTAAACCGCATATCGAATTTAACCCACGATCCACGCTACCGCCCTAGCCCATGGTTACAGCGTCGTGTCGCGCTTAATTTACCGCTTACTTTTACTAATGAGTTTTGAAAAGGAACTTCTCAATGTTAAATGCTTATATTTATGATGGTTTACGTAGCCCAATTGGTCGCCATGCAGGTGAACTTGCCTCAATTCGTCCAGATGATTTAGCAGCGACAGTCATTCAAAAGTTACTTGAAAAAACTGGTGTTCCGGGTGCTGATATTGAAGATGTAATTTTAGGTGATACCAACCAAGCAGGTGAAGATAGCCGTAATGTTGCTAGAAACGCACTTTTACTTGCAGGTTTACCCGTCACTGTACCCGGTCAAACCGTAAACCGTCTATGTGCCAGTGGTTTAGCTGCTGTAATTGACTCTGCACGTGCCATTACTTGTGGTGAAGGTGAACTCTATATTGCAGGTGGTGTAGAAAGTATGTCACGTGCACCCTTTGTGATGGGTAAAGCCGAAAGTGCTTATAGCCGTGATGCTAAAATTTATGACACCACGATTGGCTCTCGGTTTCCGAATAAAAAAATTATTGCTCAGTACGGCGGCCATTCAATGCCTGAAACGGGTGATAATGTTGCTGCCGATTTTGGTATTACCCGTGAGCAAGCAGATTTATTTGCAGCTCAGTCACAAGCCAAATATCAAAAAGCAAAAGAAGAAGGTTTTTTTGCGGGTGAAATTACCCCAATTGAAGTTTTCCAAGGCAAAAAATTACCGCCAAAACTGGTGTCTGAAGATGAGCACCCTCGCCCAAGTTCAACTGTTGAAGCACTCACAAAGTTAAAACCTTTATTTGAAGGCGGTGTGGTCACTGCTGGTAATGCTTCAGGTATTAATGACGGTGCAGCAGCATTACTCATTGGTTCAGAAGCTGCAGGCCAAAAATATGGTTTAAAACCAATGGCAAAAATTTTGTCAGCAGCGGCAGCTGGTATTGAACCACGCATTATGGGTGCTGGTCCTATTGAAGCCATTAAAAAGGCAGTTGCACGTGCAGGGCTAACTTTAGATGACATGGACATTATTGAGATTAATGAAGCCTTTGCTTCCCAAGTGTTATCTTGCTTAAAAGGCTTAAATGTTGATTTTAATGACTCTCGCGTAAATCCAAATGGCGGTGCGATTGCCATTGGACATCCACTTGGTGCTTCTGGCGCTCGTCTTGCTTTAACAGTGGCACGTGAACTTATCCGCCGAAATAAAAAATATGCTGTCGTAAGCTTATGTATTGGTGTAGGCCAAGGCCTCGCTATGGTGATTGAAAACGTTTCATAATCATCGAACTAGATATCCATTCATCACAACAGCGCAGTGATGAATGGATTTATTTTGCAGAGCGAAATATAATGGCAAAACTTTTGCTTTATTATATTTGAGGATCGAATGTCTCAAAACTCGGACACTGAAAAACCAATAAATTTTGATGAGATACGTCTCGATCCTATTTCACATATTCATCGGGAAAATAATCCTCAATTTATTGCTTCTTTAGCACGTGGTTTAGAACTTTTAAGATGCTTTTCTGCAAGTAATCAGGTACTTGGCAACCAAGAACTCGCAAAAATGACAGGTTTACCTAAACCGACCATTGCACGTATTACCAATACATTAGTGTCTTTGGGTTATTTAAAACAGTTGCCTAATTCGACCAAATATACATTAGACATTGGTGTTTTATCTTTAGGATATGCAGCATTGTCGAATATCTCTATCCGTAATATTGCCCATCAATATATGGAAGAGATGAGCCAATATGTACAAGCTCCTGTGGCAATGGCAACACGTGACCGTCTGAACATGGTGTATATCGATGTTGTACAAACTGAAACTGCCTTAAATATGCGCCGCCCTATTGGTTCGACTTTGCCACTTCATAGTAGTTCAATGGGAAGAGCCTGTTTAGCGGCAACCCCAGAACGCGAACGTAATTTTTTACTTGATGCGCTGAAACAAAAAAACGCTGAAAACTGGCCTGCAATTAAACGTTCCCTAGAAAGAGCTTTCCGAGATTATCAAGATTACGGATATTGTTTGTCTTTAGGTGAATGGCATAAAGAAGTGAACTCGGTCGCTGTACCATTGGTTAGCTCTAAACACGGTCTTTATGTCTTTAACTGCGGCGCGCCAAGTTTCCATTTAAATCCAGAAAAACTTGAAGGTGAAATTGGACCACGTTTAATTCATATGGTGCACAACATTCAAGATGCTTTGAATTAAATGCACTACCAACCATGCTTAGAAAAGTAATGGTTGTGATGATTAAAGTTCCTCTTTCATTATGACAAAAAGGCATGATGAAAAACGCACTCTATACTCCAACCATTATTTTAATGGCTATTGCAGCAGGCATCTGTACAGGTGGAAATTATTTTAGCCAACCCCTCATTCATTCGATTAGTTTAAGCTTAGATTTAACCGAAACCACCACGGCATGGGTGCCGACTTTAGCCCAGATTACCTATGCATGTGGTCTACTCTTTTTAATGCCACTAGGCGATATATTAGAAAAGCGTAAGCTGCTCTTCATCTTTATGTTACTGGCTGCAAGTGGATTAATTATTAGTGGTTTTTCACACAATATTTATCTGCTCTTACTAGGTACAATCATTACTGGTCTATTTTCCAGTTCAGCCCAGCTTTTGTTACCGCTTGCAGCAAGTTTGGTTCCCATTCAACAAAGTGGTCGTGTTGTTGGTTTTTTACTAAGTGGTCTCATGATGGGGGTTTTATTAGCTCGCTCCCTATCAGGTCTAATGTCTACGCTTTTTGCATGGAATGTGATTTATCTGGTCAGTGGTTTTTTATTATTGGTCATCGCCATTATTTTGCACCGTAGCATTGGATTGTTCCCACCCACCAAATCTGAAAACTATGCAAAAACCATCCGCTCACTTCCACAGATTTTTATCCAAAATCGACGTTTAAGAACTCGAACTTATATTGGTGGTTTTACATTTGCTTGTGTAAGTTTAACCTTTACCACCATGTCATTACTGTTGGCTCCCGCTCCCTATTTTTTTAGTGACTTTACGATTGGTCTTTTCGGTTTTGTTGGTGTTTTAGGAACTTTCGTTGCCAATTTTTCAGGCAAATTTATTGACCAAGGGTATATCCATAAAATTTCAATTTATTGCGGTATCGGGCTAATTTTAAGTTGGATTCTTTTTTCACTTTTACCCTACCATTTCGCCTTTTACATTATTGCCTTACTCATTCTCTACGCTTCACTTTCCGCAGTTCATGTCACCAATCAAAGTATTGTATTTAAGCTCAATCAAGAATTACGTTCACGTTTTAATGCGATTTATATGACGGGTTATTTTGCTGGTGGAGCTTTAGGCACCACAGCGGGCAGTTATGCTTGGAAACATTTTGGTTGGACGGGTGTCTGTATTTTAGGCTTAATTTTTGCCGTCTTGTGTCTTTATTATTGTATTGCCGATGCAAAAGATCAGCACAACTAGCAAGCTTGTACTGATCTTAAACGAATAACTTTCAATAATTTCGTGATAAACGTTATGAGCTAAAGTTAAATTTTATAAAAGCCCCAATAAACGTCCACGAATAATATCTTCAGCATCTTTAACAATACGGCTGACCAATTCATCACAGGTCGGAATATCATGAATCAAACTTGCCACTAACCCACATGACCATGCTCCGGCATTTACATCACCCTCTATCATGACTTTAGGATAAACCCCTGCAACCTCTTCAATAATATCTTCAAATTTAATGTTATCGCCAAGCGCTTTTTCTTTCGCTACAATTTTTTCGACAGCCACATTATTCAGTACACGCTCGGTGTTGCGTAAAGCACGCATAATTAAACGGGTATCTCTTTCAGTTGCATTCAGAATTGCCTGTTTCACATTTGCATGAACTGGAGCTTCCTGAGTTGCAATAAAACGTGTTCCCATATTAATTCCATCTGCCCCCATAGCTAAAGCTGCCGCGAGTGAGCGTCCATCTGCCATCCCACCTGAAGCAACAAATGGAATTTCTAATGCATCGGCTGCTAAAGGCAATAGAATCATATTCGGTACATCATCTTCACCTGGGTGCCCACCACACTCAAAACCATCTACAGAAACTGCATCGCATCCAATTTGCTGGGCTTTTAGGCTATGTCGAACAGATGTACATTTATGAATCACTTTAATGCCTGCAGCCTTTAAATAAGGCATGACCTGTTCAGGATTACGACCCGCTGTTTCTACAACTTTTACTCCGCCCTTAATAATTGCGTCTACAAAACCCGGATAATCTGGTGTATTTACGGTAGGTAAGAAAGTTAAATTCACGCCAAAAGGTTTATCAGTCATTTCTCGACAGCGCGCAATTTCTTTTGCTAGATTTTCAGGTGTCCTTTGCGTCAGGCCAGTAATAATGCCTAATCCACCTGCATTTGAAACCGCAGCTGCAAGCTCCGCAAAACCAACATAATGCATACCACCTTGAATAATCGGGTGCTCGATTTCAAATAATTCTGTAATTTTCGTCTTCATATTATTTCCACTCAATTTTTATATACCTAGCTTCTGATTTCCTTAGCATGTCTAGGTACTTTATTACCCATAAATCCTATAAACATTTCTAAACTTATAAAGCTTAAAATTTCGTAATACAAAATTTTATACCACAATATAAAACAAATTAATTGATAATGGAATTTATTTTCGATAGGATCATCTTATTAATTTAAAGTTTTAATTTCAAATCTATCTAAGAATATTTGGTTTGAATTAACAATAAAGCAAATATTTTTCAAATAGTTAAACAAAAGGAATGAATGATGCAGCAGGATGATATGAGTCAAAATAAATTGACAGTAGGTGTGATTAAGCAACATTTAGATAAAAATATACTCACACTAACCATGAGCAATCCCACCAAAAAGAATGCGATTAATTATGAAATGTATTCTGCACTCAGTCAGGCATTAGACACCGCAGCAATCAATCAAGAAGTTCATGTGGTTATACTCACAGGTGAAGGGTCTGCATTTACCAGTGGCAATGATGTAAATGCATTCGAAACGCGTAATACAACCAGTACCGAACCACCCTCTTCAATTGTGTTTCTAAAAAGCTTAGCAACGTTTCCAAAACCGATTATTGCCAAGGTAAATGGCGTGGCGATTGGTATTGGCAGCACCATGCTTTTACATTGTGACTTCGTATATGCGAGTCAAAACTCTATTTTTCAGTTTCCTTTTGTGAACCTCGGACTTGTGCCTGAAGCAGGTTCTAGTTACATCTTACCGAGGTTATTAGGTTTCGCTCGGGCTTCTGAAATTATTTTACTGGGCGAGAAATTTTCGGCGCAACAAGCTAAAAATTATGGTTTAGTAAATAACGTATGCGAAGAAAACGAGCTTGATCAATTTATTGAAGATACGGCAACCAAACTCGCAAATAAACCAAGTCAAGCTTTACAGCTCAGCAAAAAATTATTAAGAGATATGCCGATTGATGATCTATTAAATCGTATTGATCATGAGTCGACTATTTTTTCTCATTGTTTGCAAGGTGAAGAATTTAAAGAAGCCATAAGCGCCTTCAAAGAAAAAAGAAAAACCAATTTTCATAAGCACATCATTTGAAATACAACTTATGAAAAAGGCCAGCAATCAACAGTTACTGGCCTTTTTTGATTTTTTAATTCAATACAATTAACTAATCTCAGTACGAATGTTATTCACCATATGTAAGAGACGTGGTGCAATATCTTCTTCAAGTTTTTCTCGGTTCATAATAAAGCTTGGACCGCCACAGTTAAACACCAGCAAACCATGTTGTTCATGAATCAGTGGAACTGCAACTGAGTTCACATCTTTATGCCATTCGCCAATTGAAAAACAATATCCAAAATCTTGATAGTCTTTAAAAGCTTTGTCTAAATCACGATTAATCTTGATCCAGTCTTCTTTGTGCTTGGTACGAATCGCATCAAGCAAAAACTCTCTTTCATCTTCTGGCATTGCAGCCAAACATGCACGTCCCATCGAACTTAAATGAATCGGTAAATAAGTTCCGACCTGACGGCGCATGGTCATATTTCCTTTACCTTGTACCACGTCAAGATAAATCATATTGAGTCGATCACGTGTTGCCATTGCGACCGCAGCGCCAGCATAGTCTGCCAGATTTTTCATATATGGATGAGCAATAGAACGAATCGACACGTTAGAAAGCATCGAGTAACCAAAAGCAAGAACCCCAACTGAAAGTTGAAATTTGCTCGAATTGGGGACTTGTTTGATATAACCCAAACGAGACAAAGTGTGCGTTAGACGAGTAATGGTTGGCTTAGGTAAACCCGTCATTTGTGCGAGTTCTTGGTTCCCTAAATGCTGATGTTTTGGCGTAAAACAACGTAATAGCTCTAAACCACGGGCTAATGCAGTAATAAATTGGCGATCATTTTCATCCTGCATGTCTTGAATCGGATGTAATAATTCATGTCTTAAAGGCGCTAATAATTTTTCTGTTTGCTCTGCATCTACTGCATCATTCATATTTATACCAATCCACATTTTGTTTCGCACTGCGAAAATTATAATCTATTTTTTCTATAAATAGCAAAAAAGCAAACGTCTTAGTCTGCATCTAAAATATAACTTGATTTAAACCATTCAAGCGAAAGGCTAAATATTTTATTTTCTAATTTTAAAAATAATTTTAACCCTTCGCTTTAAAACCAGCTTACGCAATCACACCTTTTTTCTTAAGCTCATCTAATTTTTCTAGAGAAACGACTCGACCTAAAACCACTTGAGTATGTTCACCTAACAGCGGAGGAGCGGTTTTGTACTCAACAGGGGTTCTTGAAAGTTTGATTGGCGAACCAATTACCTTCAATTTCTCACGTTGCGGGTGGTTCATCTCGACCAACATTTCTCGGGCAATCACTTGTGGCTCTTGAAAAGCTTGCTCCAAGTTATTGATTACCCCTACCGGAACTTTAGCAGCATAAATCGCATCTACCCACTCATCTGCAGTTTTAGTTAAGAAATGGTTTGATAAAATTTCAATAATTTCATCACGATGTTTAATTCGGTCTGCATTTCGGGCAAAACGCGCATCATTGGGTAAATCGGGTAAACCAATACTTCTACAGAGCTGAATAAATTGAGTGTCATTTCCACATGCAATAATAAAATCACGGTCAGAAGCTTTGAATACTTGGTAAGGCACAATATTGGCATGTGCATTGCCATAACGCTTAGGGATATTACCCGATGAAAGATAATTCATTCCCTGATTTGCCATAGTCGCAATTTGGACATCAAGCAAAGCCATGTCAATGTATTGTCCTAAACCCGTCACATGACGGTTAAGTAAAGCAGCTTGTATGGCAATCGTAGAATAAAGTCCTGTAGCTAAATCAGAAAAGGCTACACCTACTTTTTGGGGACCACCACCCGGTAAATCATCACGCTCACCTGTGACTGACATGAGTCCGCCCATTCCCTGAATAATAAAGTCATAACCAGGTTCTTCTGCTCTCGGGCCATTTTGACCAAAACCTGTAATTGAGCAATACACCAATTTCGGATTAATTGCAGATAAAGACTCATAGTCCAAACCATATTTTTTTAAAGAACCCGCTTTATAGTTCTCAATCACCACATCTGTGTCTTGAATTAAAGCTTTAATCAATTCTTGGCCATCAGGACTGGCAATATCGATGGCAACCGATAATTTATTGCGGTTTGTAGACTGATAATAAGCTGCTTCTTGAGTATCAGACCCAGAGTCATCTTTCATCCAAGGTGGTCCCCAAGAACGGGTATCGTCACCTACTTTGGGTCTTTCAATTTTGATAACTTCTGCACCTAAATCGGCCAGCGTTTGTCCACACCAAGGCCCAGCCAATACCCGACTTAAGTCAAGCACCCGAATTCCATTTAAAGCACCCATCTTCATCCCACTCTATCTGGTGATTCATTTCCTATAGGAAAATTTATCCATTTAAAATTTCGCATAGCGATATATATTTTTAATATACACACCTCATTTTAAAAATCAAACTTTAATTTTCCACTAAAAATGATGATTTTTTATAAGAAAATATAGCTTAAATAAATCAATAAATTAGCTTATTATAATTCAAAAACAATATATCGCATTGCGAAATTAATTTTCAAAATATATTGTTTTGCGTTCATCCTTTGATTACTATCGCTTCAAATATTGGTGATTTTGCGAACATCACATTGATGTTTTTAGTATGTAGTAAAAGGATGAGACTATGATTCGAGATCAGGAAACACTAAATCAACTTGTTGATATGATTCGACAATTTGTTGAAGGTGTATTAATTCCTCATGAGAATGAAGTCGCTGAAACGGATGAGATTCCTCAAGATATTATTGAGCAAATGAAAGCGCTGGGCTTATTTGGTTTAACCATTCCTGAAGATTACGAAGGCCTTGGACTTACAATGGAAGAAGAAGTCTATGTTGCTTTTGAATTAGGACGGACCTCTCCTGCTTTTCGTTCACTTATTGGTACCAATAATGGCATTGGTTCAAGTGGTCTCATTATTGACGGTACCGAAATTCAGAAATCATTTTTCTTGCCACGTTTAGCTCGCGGTGAAGTAATCAGTTCTTTTTGCTTAACTGAACCAGATGCTGGTTCTGATGCTGCATCTTTAAAGACTAGTGCAGTAAAAGATGGCGACTTTTATATTTTAAATGGCACCAAACGCTTTATTACTAATGCCCCTCATGCTGGCGTATTTACAGTAATGGCACGCACAAGTTCTGATATTAAGGGTGCTGGTGGTATTTCTGCTTTTATTGTCGACAGCCAAACACCCGGCATTTCTTTGGGCAAACGCGATAAAAAAATGGGGCAAAAAGGCGCTCACACTTGTGATGTGATTTTTGAAAATTGTCGTATTCCTGCTTCAGCACTCATTGGTGGAGTTGAAGGCGTTGGTTTTAAAACTGCCATGAAAGTACTGGATAAAGGCCGTTTGCATATTGCGGCTTTGAGTGTTGGAGCAGCAACCCGGATGCTAGACGACTCTTTAAAGTACGCCATCGAACGTAAGCAATTTGGGCAACCCATTGCCGAATTCCAACTTATTCAAGCCATGCTTGCTGACTCAAAAGCCGAAATTTATGCAGCCAGATGCATGGTTTTAGACGCTGCACGTCTACGTGATGCAGGACAAAACGTAAGTACCGAGGCGTCATGTTCAAAAATGTTTGCAACCGAAATGTGTGGTCGAGTCGCTGATCGCTGCGTACAGATTCACGGCGGTGCGGGTTACATCAGTGAATATGCGATTGAACGTTTTTATCGAGATGTTCGTCTGTTCCGTCTCTATGAAGGCACCACCCAAATTCAACAAATGATTATTGCCCGAAACATGATTCGCGCTGCGTCTTAATTAAATTTTAAGCACTTTAAAAAGATTTGAAGTGCATTCAATCAAATGTAGGTAATGGATTATGGCTACGAATTACAAAGAAGGTCTTTCTCGTATACAACCGCATACATGGAAAATTGCATTTATTTTTGCATTTCTAGCGCTATTGGTTGATGGTGCAGATTTGATGCTATTGTCTTATAGCTTAAATAGTATTAAGGCAGATTTCGGATTAAGTTCGGTACAAGCCGGTATGCTCGGTAGTTTCACATTAGCAGGTATGGCTGTTGGTGGAATTTTTGGAGGATGGGCGTGTGATAAATTTGGGCGTGTGCGCATTGTTGTTATTTCTATTTTAATTTTCTCACTCCTCACCTGTGGTTTAGGTTTTACTCAAAGCTTTCTTCAATTTGGTATTTTAAGATTTTTTGCATCACTTGGACTTGGCTCGCTCTACATTGCGTGTAATACATTAATGGCCGAATATGTACCAACACGTTACCGCACGACAGTGCTTGGCACTTTACAAGCGGGTTGGACCGTCGGCTATATTGTTGCGACCTTACTTGCAGGCTGGATTATTCCCGATCATGGCTGGCGCATGCTGTTTTACGTTGCAATTATTCCCGTCATTATTGCCGTTTTAATGCATATTTTTGTACCAGAACCTTTAGCTTGGCAACAGGCTCGACTACAACAACCTGTTGCGGCTCAAAACACATCGAAAACCTCAGCGTTTAAGCTTATTTTTCAAGATAAACAGAACCGTAATATGTTTATCCTTTGGGCATTAACCGCGGGCTTCTTACAGTTTGGCTACTATGGTGTAAATAACTGGATGCCTTCTTACTTAGAAAGTGAGTTAGGTATGAAGTTTAAAGAAATGACGGCTTATATGGTCGGTACATATACCGCCATGATTTTAGGTAAAGTCCTTGCCGGCATGATGGCAGATAAATTAGGCCGTCGTTTTACCTATGCCTTTGGTGCCATTGGTACTGCTATTTTCTTACCACTTATTGTTTTTTATAACTCACCAAGCAATATTTTATATTTACTCGTTACCTTCGGTTTCCTATACGGTATTCCTTACGGCGTAAATGCAACCTATATGACTGAAAGTTTTGCGACAGCCATCCGTGGTACAGCAATTGGCGGTGCTTATAATGTGGGTCGTCTTGGAGCAGCCCTTGCACCTGCAACCATCGGCTTTTTAGCATCTGGCGGTTCTATTGGTTTAGGTTTTGTTGTAATGGGTGCCGCATATCTGATTTGTGGTGTGATCCCCGCCTTATTCATTAAAGAAAAATTATATGACCCACAAAAGTCGTAAAAAAGATCCATCACAAAATACCATATAGGTCATGTGCCTATATAGTTGATGGTTCTAACGGTCTAAACATGTGTTTTAAATCGTTAGAAGCAAATAAGGAGTTTTCTTCCGCAAGGTCGCTCCTTATTTCCAAACATGTAGAGTTTATCTACTCTTCATTTTAATTTTTTAGGTAAGCTTAGTTCCCAAGGGAGCTAAGCTTAAAAAGATATTGACCTAAAATATTTAAGGTCGTTCACCTTGTCCCAAACGGCGTTCAATATCATCTAAAACATTTGGTAAATCAGCGACACTATCAATCACATAGTGAGCGCCCGACGCATTCATTTTTTGATATGCCTTATCTTTTAGAATAATCTGTTCATCTGCCGATAATGCACTCCACTCTTCAAAGCTTAAACCGACTTCGTTGCCACTAATCGCAAGCCCGACCGTCCAGCATCCTGCATTTAAACCCTCATCAATACCCACCACGGTATCATCTACTTTTACAACTGTTTTGATGTCGGATACGTCAAGTTGAATTAGATTTTTCCATAGCATTTCAGGATATGGACGTCCGAATTTTACGTCACTGGCAGTAACAATACAGTCTGGTCGATAGCCCTGATCGGCAGCATCTTTGACCAATCGCCCAATCATTATTGATGCATAACCTGTGTTACTACCAATTTTTGCACCACGTTTTTTAATATTTTCAAAAGTTTCCAATGCACCTGGAATTAACGCAGAACATGTTGGAATCGATTTTAATTGATAAGGAATAAAGTCTTTATATAGACGGTCAATATCTGCTTCATTTGCAGCCTGTCCATATATTTCCTGCCATGCAACTGCCACACGCGGCATTTTTAAAACAGCAGCAATATGGTCACGCTTTTCTAACCCCATTGGGGCACGAGCTTCTTCAACCGTAATTTCAATTTTGTTGTCTTTAAATAAAGCCATAAAAGCCAAAATTGGTGCACGTGAACCAAAATCTACTGTTGTGCCAGCCCAGTCAAAAACAACAGCTTGAATTTGCGTATTATTCGTCGTCATGATGTATTCCCTTTAATTTAAATAATTTAATAAAAATTATGCTGTTGCAGCTTGGTTTAGATGGCTTTCACAGTAGCTGGCAATGGCAGCAAGAAGCCCATCAATGTCATGAATATAAACTTCGCCAATATTGCCAATACGGAAACAATTAAGATCTGTGACTTTGCCTGGATAAATCACATACCCTGTTTTTTTTAGCGTTTCATAGAATGACTGAAAGCTAAATTTTTCGGCTGTTGGGTAAAGAAAAGTGGTAATAATGGGTGATTGTGGACACTGCTCACTGAGTACCAACTCAAAGCCCAGTTGTTGCATACCTTGCGATAAGGTTTCTTGGTTTTTTAAATAACGTTGATAACGTGCAGCAACTCCACCTTCGGCTTCAAGCTCAAGCAATGCCTGATAAAATGCACGTACTACATGGGTTGGCGAGGTAAAACGCCATTTACCGTTATGCTGCTCCATGGTATTCCACTGGTCATATAAGTCGAGGCTAACCGAACGTGCCAAACCTTTACATGCTTCTAGACAATCACGCTTCGCCAAAATAAAACCAAAACCCGGGACACCTTGAATGCATTTATTTGCACTTGAAATCAGGAAATCAATTTCAAGCTCAGCGATATCCATTGGAACACCACCAAATGAACTCATGGCATCCACAATCCAGATTTTTCCTGCTGCTTTAACCAAACGGCCAATTTCTTGAATCGGGTTTAAAATTCCTGTGGTTGTTTCACAGTGCACACAAGCAACGTGGCTAATTGTTTTATCTTCTAAAATACGCTTAATCTCTTGCAAATCTGGTGTCTGGGTTTCTAAATAACTGAGTTCTACAACTTCAATATTTAAGCAACGCACCATTTGCACCATGCGGGCACCGTAGGCGCCATTATTGATAATCAATATTTTGCCATCACGCGGAATAGCTGACCCAAGCACAGACTCCACGGCAAAGCTACCACTACCTTGCATCAAGACAGTCGTATATTTTTTAGGTTGACTGGTTGCCAAGTTGACTAGTCGATTACGAATATCTTGTACAAGCGAATTATATTCTTGATCCCAAGTACACCAGTCTTTTTGCATGGCACGGCGCACGGTTGCCGATGTTGATAATGGTCCTGGAGTTAGTAGCAAATATTTGTTTTCTAAATCCATATCAAGTTGTGGTTGCATGTTCATAATGTTACTCATCTCTTTCGCGTTAATTTCAATATACACCAATCTGGTTTAAACCAGATTGCAAACTAATAAATATTTTGTTCTAATACTTCTTTGATAAATCCAGCCCCTGTGGTCATGCCTTTCCCCGCGATAGCACTCACAAGAAAGATATTTTTTTCAGCTTCAGTGACGCAGGCCAACTCATGTTCATGAGTCAGGTAATAACCATTCCAACGTTTTTGGATCGGAGGTAAAGTCAGTCCCAATTTTTCGTGACAGTAAGTTTTTATAAACTGGTTAATATCTTCACGTTGCTCAAACTGAGGTGCTTCATTAATCGGATGGTATTCATGGCTATCACCCACAATCAGTTCGCCAAATTCGTTTTGTTTAATTAAAATATGAATACCGAATTCTTTAATGAATCCCTGCTGTGACGTTTTAATCAGTTCTGCATGACTTGGGCAAATTTCAAAAGCCGGATAACGTGAAATAGATAAGCCTGAATAGATAGAAGCATTTAAGTTTTGGCGGAACCGTTGAGTCAGCGCCATTTGCAAACCACAGCGTTTCAGGTTCAAACTTTGTAAGAGATCTGGATATAAAACATCGATGACTTCACCATGACAGATCAAAACTTTATTTGCCCGATATGTCGCACCATTTGCCAAACGAACCTGACAACTTTCATGCTGATATTGGGTTTGAATGACACACGCATTGGTATAAATCTCTACACCTTTACTTTCGGCATATGCCAATAGTCGTTGCCCAATCACATGCGGGTCGACTGAATAATCTTCTTCAAAAACCAACCCACCTTGAAACTGCTGCGAAGGATTTAAATAGGAAAATTGGGTGAGCAGTTCATCATGATTTAGCAAATGAACTGGAATTTGGTAGTTATTTGCACGCTCGGCAAACTCATTTAAAACCTGCCATTCAAGTGCTGTATTGGCGAGATATACGCCTTGTCTTTGAGCAAATGAGATATCGGTTTCAGCCTGAATTCGTTGGTAAAAAGAACGTGTTGCAACTGCATACTTTCGCCACTGTTTCTCTGGATGCGTTAATGTCGATGTTCCGACCATTCCAAAATTACGACGAGTTGCCCCCACAGGTTGGGCATTTTTCTCAAAGATACAGACTTTTAAGCCTTGTTCTTGCGCCTGTATTGCAGCGGACAAACCTAAAATGCCTGCACCGACAACAATTAAATCAAACTGTATGTGATTCATAAGACTTCCAATTTGCGAAATTTAAGATGAACAAACCCTTGCCTTGTTTAACAAAGCATTGCTTTTTCAGTCGGTTAAATAAAAATTGTGTTTAGCTAAAACTTAGTGAGAGCCTTCACGCCATTGCTGGCTTCTTGCCATAATTTTTCTGGTAAATAACCAATGCACCAGTTTTACAACACATGAGGTCGTCAAAATTAAAATGCTCATAGCAACAGCAGCGACCGTGTCTCCTGCATCGTCCATATTTAGAACAGCAACTGCAGCTAAACTGGTGTCTGGTGAATAGAGGAAAATAGCAGCCGATACAGTGGTCATAGCATTCACAAAAATATAGACCGACACATCGCATAGAGCTGGGAAACACATGGGCAAATACACTTTCCAAAAGGTTTTCCACTTCGTTGTACCTAAACTTTCTGCTGCCTGATCGAGTTGTAGCGGAATCTGTTTAATGGCATTCGTTAAAGTAAGATGTGGCACGGTGTAATAATGGACAATGGTTGAAATCACTAAAATGGTCATGGTTCCATACAGCACATTTAACGGATTACTTTGCTGGTTAAAAAACAAAATGTAAGCAATACCTAGAACCAACCCGGGTACAGCAAGTGGCAATAAAACCAAAGCTTGTACATAGTTTTTAATGAGTGGATGTGCCTTAAAACGCTCAGTTAATAGTGCCACCATAAAAATCAGTGCTGTTCCAAAAACCGTACTAAAGAGTGCCATTCGAACCGAGTTGAAGTATGCCGCCCAACCTCCGCCATCGACATATTCAAAACTGTAATGTGCCAAGGTCAAAGATAGATCGTAAGGCCAAGACTGGATAAATGAGGCGAGTACTGCCGTAAAGATAATCAGTAAAATCGAACCAGAAACCAAACCACAAAATAAGCTCAGAACCACTTCAAGTTTTTTATTCGATGCAGAGACATAAGGTTTAGTCTGGAAAGCTTGAAAACGCGCATGACGCTTGCTTTGTATTCGATCGAAAATGAACACGAAAACAGCTGGTAGCAATAATAAGATGGAAATCACCGCACCCATGCTCATGTTTTGCTGACCAATAATCTGTTTATAGACATCAAGCGCCATCATATTAAATGAACCGCCAATGACTTTTGGAATGCCGAAATCGGTCAGTACATAAATGAAAGCCACCAGACTTGCGCTGATTAGCCCATAACGAATTGCAGGTAGTGTGACGTGGTAATGCGTCTTCCAGATATTTTTGCCAAACGACAAAGATGCTTCAATTAAACGCTGATCGACACTGCGAAAAGACACCATCATCAACATCAAAATTGCAGGAAATAGCCAAAAGCAATAACTGATTAAAATACCGATAGGACCATAAATTTGTATATCGCCCAGCAATGGTTTAAACACACCTTGCTTACCAAACAAATAAACCAGTGCCAAAGAAGGCAGAAGTGATGGCGCTAAAATCGGTAAAAAAGCCACCAATTTAAAGAAGCCTTTACCTTTCATATTGACGTTGGTTAATGCAAAAGCATAAATACTAGCAAGCAATACTGTAATGACAGTGGCGGTACAAGCAATCCACATCGAATTAAATACAGAGCTGAGTAAAGCTGGACTTCTAAAATAATTATAAAAATTTTTAAGACCAACAAAATTTTGATTTTCATCAAAAAATGCAGTTTGAAACAGCAACATTAATGGAGCAATAATAGCTAAAGTTAAAGCAATTGCGACGCTAGCCAAAACAATATTTGATCTTAACGAATATTCAGTTTTTCGACGCGGCTGTGTTTTTAAAACCGCTGAAGCAGCTTCATTTAACATAGTGCGTACCCTTGTTCGTCAAAGACATGAATGAGTTGATTAGGCACTTTTACAAACATGAATTCTTGCAAAGATTTAAACTTTGTATTTTCAATTTCAATTTGCAAAAGATGTTTTGTCTGCTCAATTCCATCGATATGAATGGTGCAAAATAAACGACGTTTCGCACCTAAAAATTCAGTACTTAATACTCTAACGGGTAAATACAATGACTCTTTATCACTGCCTAAATCATCAACCAACTCGACAGCTTCAGGTCTAAAACCAATGCTGTAATTTTGCCCAGCTTTAAGCTTTTGCTGCTCCAAATTTAGAGGAATAAAACCTAAAACTTCGAGCTGATTCGGTACTGAACAAACCGCTTTAAAAAAGTTCATGGTGCCAATAAACTTTGCAACGAATTGGGTTTGTGGTTTGTAATAAATATTGTGCGGCGTGTCAATTTGCTCAATTACACCATGATTCATCACTACAACACGGTCAGAAATACTTAATGCTTCTTCTTGATCGTGCGTCACCATAATGGTTGGCAAACTAAGCTGCGATTGAATTGAACGGATCTTTTGTCTTAGGTTTAGACGCACTTGTGCATCGAGTGCAGAAAGCGGTTCATCCAGCAGTAAAATATCTGGCTCCGGTGCAATTGCCCGAGCAAGCGCAACACGTTGCTGCTGCCCACCCGACAATTGGTTCGGATATTTTTTCGCAATATTGGGTAGTTCAATCAGTTCTAATAGCTGTTGGACCCTTTGACTACGCTGTGCTTTATCCCACCTTTTTTTGTCCAAGCCAAAAGCAATATTTTCTTCAATGTTTAGATTTGGAAATAACGCATAGTTCTGAAACACAATGCCACAGTGGCGTTTTTCAGCACTCAACAATGTAATGTCTGTGCCCTTTTTTATGACTTTTCCATAATCAGGTTTTTCTAGTCCTGCAATTATGCGTAGCAATGTGGTTTTACCGCATCCTGACGGCCCCACAAAGCTAACGAATTCACCAGCTTTCAGGTCTAAATTAATATGAGTTAGAGCCTGAAAGTGTTGGAACTTTTTTTGTATATCCATCACTTCTAAAACCGAGGGGCCATGTTCAGGATATTTATAGGTCGTTAATGTCGACAATAAATGCCCTGCCAACTTGGCCTTTTGGTTTTGACCAAGCAGCGATGATTGCAATGACGAAGGAATTTGCATAATGAAGCCCTTATCCAAAAGATCACTTTTCAAAACGTTTTGACCATTCAGCCAAAATACGTTCACGCTGCTCCGCTGCCCAATAAAAATCATTTTTTACTAGCATTTGAGGAAGATTTTTCGGGAAACTCATGGTTGTATTTTCAATACCTTTATAGGCCACCATTGAAAAGTTGTGCGCATAGGCTTCATTTGCTGCTTTACTTACAGACCAATTTATAAATTTTTGTGCGCTACTTAATTTTTTAGTTCCTTTCACGATTGCTGAGGCTTCCATTTCCCAGCCTAAACCTTCAGTTGGATAAACAACTTCTAAAGGTGCACCATCTGCTTTTAATTTAAATGCTGGATAACCAAAAGAAACGCCAATTGGAATTTCACCCTGTGCCGCCATCTTGCAAGGTTTTGAACCAGAGTGAGGATATTGTGAAATGTTTTTATCTAAAGCCTGCATATAATTCCATGCCTGCTTTTCATCCCAAATTTGCATCCAAGCCGTGACATCTAAATACCCTGTTCCACTTGAGGCTGGATTTGGCATCACAATTAGGTTTTTATAAATAGGATTGGTTAAATCTTTCCAAGTTTTGGGAATTGGTAATTTACGTTTCTTTAATTCGACTTTATTAACACAAATTGCAGATTCCCATGCATCCATACCTGTCCATGTCGGTACAGATTCTTGGCTTACAAATTCCGGTTTTAAATTTTCAACACCTTCTGGTTTAAAAGGCTCAAGCATGTCTTTCTTTTCCATGACCAGCAAACTGGTTAATGCCACACCAAAAACTACGTCTGCTTGAGGATTTTTCTGCTCTGCTAAAAGCTTAGCAGTAATCACACCTGTTGAATCACGTACCCATTTTACTTTTAGCTCTGGATAGGCTTGGTGTAATTTTTTTTGATATTGTTTAAGCTGGTCGGCTTCCACTGCCGTATAGACTATAATTTCTTCTGAGTTTTTTGATGTCGCCGATGAACATCCCATTTGCATAGCGACCACTACACCTAAAATTGATGCAGTGCTGAGTTTAATTGTCTGTTGAACATACTGTTTCATCTGCAAACCATCGAATACAATTATTTGATGATCGTATTTGAACAGTTTTATATGACAGTTTAATTAATCTGGTTTAAACCAGATTGCATTTTTTATGCTCGCGCTTCGAAATGCAAATCTAAAACATCATGTAGCCAATATTCTTGGTCAACATCGGTAATGATACCTTCTTCATTTCTGTTGCTACGACGAATATATAACCCAAGCGCACCAACATTCACATGAAGTGCTTTAGCCTGTTGTTCTGATAAAGCCGTTGGATACAGGTTTATATCGGCTCTGGTGATATGGCAGTTATATTGATTTGCCATGAGTAAAGTAATGGATTGCTTGAGATCATGAGTTAAAAACTCAGGAAAAAGCTCGGCGTTAACACGTAAATGTTCAACCAAAACAGGTCGTCCATTAATGCAACGACGTCGCCAAACTGAATAAATCGGATGCTCTTTTTCAACTTTTAAATGCTTGGCATCCCAAGAAGTGGCCTGCGTAAGCTCACTCGAAATCACTTCTGTAGAAGGTTCATAGCCCTGTTCAATCACAAACTGATTAAAGTTTTTTGTAGATTGCGGGTGATAAATAATACGAGGAGAACGAACATACCAACCACGGCGGTCTAATCGATAAATCAAACCATCAGTTTCCAAAGCCAGTAAAGCTTCACGTGCAGCCACTCGAGTGGTTTGGAATTGTTCAGAAAGCACTCTTTCCGACGGGAGTTTTGCGTGGGCTTCTAATACGCCAGATTCAATGTCATGGGCAATTGCATCGCGGATAGGAATATATTTAGGTATGCGTGCTTGGTCCTGTTCCATACAAACTTAAAATTTATAAATAAAGAAATTAATAGCAATATACTGAAAAAATGTGACAAAAGCTTTTATTAATGCCGATCTTTTAAACAAAACAATCTCTTAACCTATCTCTTCCCATTTAGTTTTTTATATAAAAAAGAGCATATTCATGCCCTTTTTATTTTTTATCTAGCCTTTAACTTGCGTGCTTAAAACTATCAATTTGCTTAATTTCATAAGGCAAACCGACATAGTTTTCAGCCAAGGTCGTTTTACCTGCGTCAGATCCAAGCACGTAACTCAACTCTGCTTGTTTAATCTTATGATCAAACTCACTCTCTGTTTCAAAACGATGCAATAAATGAGTCATCCACCAAGAAAAACGCTCTGCTTTCCATACGCGTTGTAGGCATTTTTCAGAATATTCATCAATACCCTGTTCAGAACCTTCGACATAATATTGAATAAGTGCGCTTGATAAATACGCAATATCAGAAGCCGCGAGATTTAAGCCTTTTGCTCCTGTCGGTGGAACAATATGAGCAGCATCACCTGCTAAAAACAGTTTCCCGAAACGCATTGGTTCCGTCACAAAGCTACGTAACGGCGCGATACTTTTTTCAATAGAAGCCCCAGTAACGAGCTTTTCACGGCTTTCAGGGTCTAGGCGGTTTTTTAACTCATCCCAGAACTTTTCATCCGACCAGTCTTCTACGTGATCTGTTAAAGGAACTTGTAAATAATAACGGCTACGCGTTTCAGAACGCATACTGCATAAAGCAAATCCACGTTCTGACTGTACGTAAATCAATTCATCGGCTACAGGTGGAACATCGGCCAACACACCTAACCAGCCAAACGGATAAACCTTTTCAAAGGTTTTAATCTTATCTTCGGGCACGCTGGCACGGCAGATGCCATGGTAGCCATCACAACCTGCTATAAAGTCACACTCAATTTGAAAGGCTTTACCTTGGTACTCAAACTCAACTTTTGGTGCCGTGTAGAAATCTTTAACCTGTACATTTTGAGCTTCATAAAATGAAGTCAGCTTCTCTGCTTCACGCGCAGTCATTAAATCTTTGGTGACTTCGGTCTGACCATATACGGTCACTTGTTTTCCACCTGTTAGTGCCGCTAAATCAACCCGATGTTTTACACCATTGGTTAAGATTTCAATGCCCGAATGTGGTAATCCTTTGTCTTTTAAATTTTGGTCAACGCCTGCTTGTTTAAGTAAGTCGACCGAAACTTGCTCTAAAATTCCTGCGCGTATCCGTGAAGCCACATATTCAGCACTACGTTGCTCAACAATAATATGATCGATTCCAGCTTTATATAGAAGTTGCCCAAGCAATAACCCTGCTGGTCCAGAACCAATAATTGCAACCTGTGTCTTTAAAATATCCATAACTTCATCCTTGTTTCATCCTGACTTTTAAATTACTGGCTTTAAGTTTTGTGCACTATGTATCCAAGACGAAAATAACCGTTTATCATTTAGTTTGTCCGAATAGCGGACAGAAACAACCAAAATAACAGGAATGAAAGGATGCCTTCTCTCGATGCTTTTTTAGAACACCCAAACTCACATGAGAAAATTCGTCAAGAAGACTACATTGCAGGGTTAGCAAAAGGCTTAACGTTACTGGAAGCTTTTGGAACAGATCGGCAACGGCTCAATGTCACTCAAGTGGCCGAACGAACCGGTATTAGTCGCACGGCGGCAAGGCGTTATCTAAAAACTTTAAAATACTTAGGCTATTTAGAAACAGATGAACATTACTTTTGGCTCACCCATCGCGTGCTGCGCTTTTCAAGTTCTTATTTAAGCTCTGCGCATCTGCCTAAAGTTGCTCAATCATTTTTAAATCTTTTGTGTGCGCAGACGTCTCTGACTTTTTCGATTGTTGTTCTGGACGATAACGAAGTCGTGCCGATTGCCCGCAGTTATTTACCGCAGCAAGATAATTTACGCGTAAGCCCTTATGGCATGCATTTAGGAAACCGACTGCCTGCCCATGCAACTTCGACGGGTAAAGTATTACTTGCAGCACTGCCTGAAGAAGCTCAGCACACATGGGTAAAAACTTACGGTTTAAAACGCTTAACCCCATTTACCGTTGTAGATGAGCCAAAGTTTTTTGAAGTGCTTAAGGACATTTCATTATCAGATTATTGTCTTTCAAAAGAAGAACATGAACTTGGTGTGATTGCGATTGCTGTACCTGTTTTTAATGCACAAGGTCAAGCGGTGGCAGCACTTAACTGCATGTCTCAAACCAACCGTGTACAAGAAGATTATTTGGTTCAGCAAATTTTGCCATTGCTGCGCAACACGGCAAATGAACTTAGAAATGTGATTTAAATAGACATAGAAACTCTTGTCATCAATTAGAGATACAAGAGTTTCAACTCATAATTTTAAATGGCAAACCCTTTAACTCGCTGGTTTGCCAGAACCAATGAAAGAACGAATACGAGCCAATTGAGCCGCTAAACAATATTGAAAAAATTACTTACAGCAATTTTAGGCATTGATTTGGTGAGGAAGACTTTGTTCTATAGACATGGCTTTTTGCCAGCTTTCTAAGCTTTCTAGACTTTTTACATATTGTTCAATATTGAGATATTTTGATCGAATATTTAAAGAATTAATTAGACCATAGACTACGAAACCAATCATAAAATCTGCACCCGTTAAGCAATTGTCTACTAAGAATTTTTTGCCTACTAATTGTTGATCTAAATATGAAAATACTTTATCCAACTCAGCATGTGCATATTGATCTAAGAACTTTAATTGAGTGCCATTTTTTAACTCAATCGAATTAAAAATATTTAATAAATATGGAACCATAGCCGAACTTTCTGAAAAATGAATCCATTGTAAATAATCAAGATAACTGTCTGAATCTTTCGCAGGCATAAGTTGAGGAGCAAACTTTTCAATCAAAATTTCTACAATGGCACCTGATTCAGCAATTACTTTTCCATTGAGCTCAATCACAGGTGATTTTCCTAAAGGATGAATATTTTTTAATTCTTGAGGTGCAAGATTTGTAGTTTTATCTCGAAAATAACTTTTTAATTCGTAAGGTTGTTTAATTTCTTCAAGTAACCACAGAATGCGAAATGAACGTGAAGCATTTAAATGATGAAGAATAATAGACATTAATTTTCTCTTTTAAACTAGAAGGTCAACAAAGTGAGGCCTAACTATATAGATTGATAGACGACCGGTCTAATATTTTTTGTTATCAGCTCAGCATTTGTCTGATTAAGTAACAAAGTAAATGTATTAAAAACATAAAAAAACCACATCCGTAGATATGGTGACAAATTGGCTTTTAATTTTATCGATTGACTAGCGCATTCTGAGGCCTCAAATTACATTAACTACCTAAATTGCGCAAAAAACAATCCACTACTATTACAACAAGAACGTATTGGCGTGATCGATTTTGATGCACATGGTCAAGCGGTGGCAGCACTTAACTGCATGTCTCAAACCAACCGTGTACAAGAAGATTATTTGGTTCAACAAATTTTACCATTGCTGCGCAACACGGCAAATGAACTCAGAAATGTGATTTAAATAAAGTATTAAAAAGGTCTCGTCTACTTGAACAAGGCCTTTTTAATACGCAAAGCGAAAGTTTATTGCTCAGATTCAAACTCTTTAATTGCCTCTTTAGCAATACGAAAACTATCTACAGCAGCAGGCACACCACAGTAAATTGCAACCTGTAAGAGCACTTCACGAATTTTCTCTTTAGGTACACCATTCCGTAGTGCACCTTTAACATGTAGTTTTAATTCATGTGGACGATTTAAAGCCGAAATCATTGCCAAGTTAATCAAACTACGCTCAGGTTTGCTTAATTCTTCACGTCCCCAAACAGCTCCCCAGCAATATTCAGTGACTAACTCTTGAAGAGGAAGATTAAATTCATCAGCATTGTTGATTGAATTATTTACATATTCTTCACCAAGAACTTGTTTACGGATTGCCAAACCCTTTTCAAATTTTTCATTACTCATATATTCAATCCTCCAAACAAGGTGTATTTAATTTCTAGATAATCTTCAATACCGTATTTGGAACCTTCACGCCCCAAACCAGACTGTTTAATTCCACCAAAAGGCGCAACTTCATTTGAAATAAGGCCTTTATTAATTCCGACCATGCCATATTCAAGCTGCTCACTCATTCGCCAAGCACGGCCTAAATCTTTGGTGTAACAATATGCAGCTAAACCAAATTCAGTTGCATTTGCCATTTCAACAGCTTGTTGCTCGGTTTCAAATTTGAATATGGCAGCCAGTGGACCAAAAGTTTCTTGGGTTGCAACATCCATATCTGCGGTAACGTCTGCAATAAGAGTCGGTTCAAAAAACAATTCACCCGCTATATGCTTTTTACCACCAACCACAAGACGACCTTTTTTATCTAAGGCATCTTGAATATGAGCTTCAACTTTTTTCACCGCATTGGCATTAATTAAAGGTCCAATGTCATGCCCTGCTTCTAATCCATTACCAATATTAAAGTTTTGAATTTTTAAGCTCAAAGCAGCAATAAATTTTTCATAAATGCCAGCCTGCACTAAAAATCGATTAACGCACACACAGGTTTGCCCTGCATTTCTAAATTTAGCAATGAGTGCCCCCTCAATTGCTGCATCTAAATCGGCATCATCAAATACAATAAACGGCGCATTGCCACCCAACTCTAAGGAAACTTTTTTTAAGGTTTTTGCTGAACGCTCAAGCAGCATTTTGCCGACTGGAGTTGACCCCGTAAAAGTAAATTTGCGTACAACATCACTTTCAAAAATCGCATCACCAATATGAACTGCATCGCCTGTAATCACACTAAAGATTTCAGCAGGTACACCAGCTTGCACAGCTAAGTCCACTAAAGCCAAAGCAGTAAAAGGCGTTTCAGGCGCCGGTTTTACAATACAAGGACAACCTGCCGCCAAGGCTGGAGCAACCTTACGCGTAATCATGGCAGCTGGAAAATTCCACGGCGTAATAGCTGCAACGACGCCAATAGGCTGTTTATTTACGACAATTCGAGCATCAGGATATGGGCTTGGGATAATATCGCCATATACTCGTTTTGCTTCTTCGGCAAACCATTCAATAAAACTTGCAGCATATAAAATTTCACCTTTAGCTTCAGCTAAAGGCTTTCCTTGCTCACTCGTTAAAATAAAAGCCAAGTCATCTGCATTTAAAATAATTAAATCGAACCATTTTTTTAAAATCATTGATCGATCTTTTGCTGTTTTATTTTTCCATAGCGGCCAAGCTTCTTTGGCAGCTTCAATGGCACGCTCGGCTTCAGCCTTACCCATATTTGGGACAGTACCAATAACTTCTAATGTCGCCGGATTTAAAATTTTGGATGTTTGTTGATGGTCCGCATCGCACCACTTTCCAGCAACAAAGGCTTGCTGACGAAATAAAGCGAGTTCATTAAGCTGCATGATCATTATCCTGTTGAGATCTTCTGCATTGATAGTGGAGCGATACATAAATTAAATAGCTCACCATCAACTTTGTATTATGGCATACCAAAAATTAATTTAAAAAATTTTCGGTATGCCCGAATGTTTAAATATCTTTAAAAATAATAAAACAGCGTTAAGTTAAGCAACTTATTCCACTGGTTATCATCCCCTTGTGCCAATGAATCTTGAGTCCCACCAATGAATGGGTCATTTTTACTCATGATGTATTCAGCCACCAAAGATAGCTGTTTATGGTCAATAGACACACCAATAATATTACGGATCGAATCTTTCATATTGTCCTGATCTTTGTCGTACTGACTGTACATAAAGTACGGCGTAATGTTTCCAATCTGCTTAACATTTTTGAAAGAATAGCCCACATCTGCCGTATAGAACGTTCCTTTGTTAGCGACATAATATTCAGTGTCGTAAGAGCCCATGAGCGACTGATTAGGATTAAGCTGGTCCTGATTAGTTACGTCATTTTTACCGCCTGTAAGGGTCACATTAAAATTGCCATAATTGGCTTTACCAAAAAGAGCCCATGCATGACGACGCCCATCACTCGAAGCAGCTTTATTTTCAATATCGGATGTCCAATATGAACCACCGAGCTGTGTTGTTAAACCATTAATTCCAAGATTTACATCTTGAGTCACTCGGCCTACCCACATGTTCTTTTCTTGCAAATCAGTTTTATTCGGATCGTCTGAACTGACATAATTTGCAGTGTAGCGAGCTGAATCTTGTGTAGAACCTGTGTAGTTACCACCATCTACCGCAAAATACCCTACATCAAACTTGGTTGCTGTTGGCAATTCAAAGTGATAATTCAAACCAAGATTATGAACGTCTTCTAAACCGGCTGTTGTGCTCATACTTCCATATAAGCTATTGCCCCAGAAACGTCCCGGTCCAAATGGAATCGGCTGAACACCTGCCACAACTTGATCTGTTTTATTTAATTTGTACCCTACATAACCATCAATCAACGTAGAAAAATCACATAGACGATCATATTGATAACAACGATATTCCGCATGACCAAATAACGATCCACGCTCATAGTCCAATTTTAACTGCGCAGCATCAAAACGAATTTTTTGATCAGAAGCAGACTCTCCATAGTGTTTATCTTGATAGTTAGCGCGAACATAACCTGATACGGTGAGCTTCCCGTATTCACTATCGCTATTTCCAAAATTTACACCTGCGTAACTCGGATAGATTACGGCCATCAATGCTGTGCTTAGAGCCGCTTTTAAATAGCTTTTTTTCATTGTCGGATTCCTTTCACTACAATGCTTATTGAGGTAATTTTGCATTTAACGCGGGTGCAGAACATTTAATCTTTCCTAGATTAAAGATGTAATACACCACCAGACTCACCACCAATCCAATGACCCATGAAATATCCGCATCCGGAATTACATCGGCTAATGCACCTGTAAAGAACGCATTTTTTAAGAACGGAATTTGTACCGCGATACCAATGAAATAAGCCGTAAGCGCTTTTGCATTAAATTTGCCGTAAATACCACCATCACGTGCAAAGATTGATTGAATGTCATAAGACTTTTTATTAACTACATAGAAATCTAATAAATTAATAGAAACCCATGGCACCAAAATAAATAACAAGGCAAAAATCACATTTAAGAAGAAACTAATAAAGTTACTTGATGCCCAAAGCGCAGTTAAAGTCGCTAGAATTAACACGATGATTGATAACACGACTCGGATATTTCGGCTTGGCATCCATTGCCCTGCAAAAGTCTGAATAGAGGTAATACACGACAGAACCGCACCATATAGGTTCATGGCATTGTGACCAATGATATTGCATAAGAACAAAATCATAAGAACATAACCGAATAGCCCAGTACCAGACTTTACCGCTTCCATTGCATCTGTGGTTGAACCAATGCTGACCGCAATCGTGCCAAATGCCATGGCAAAAATAGTTCCTAAAGATGCGCCTAAATAGGTAAAGATAAATGGTTTATAAATACCAATCGACTTTGGTAAATATCGTGAATAATCTGAGGTATAAGGTGAAAAACTAATTTGCCATACAGCACACAACCCAAACATGGCAAACCAGCTTTTCATGTGGAAAGAACCTTTGGCTAACACATCTGCATTAATATGCGGCACCATAATCATTAGGCCAATGAGCAATGAACCACCCATGAACCAAGTCCCAATTTTATTGAACTTGTGAATAAAGTGGTAACCGATCACCCCTATCGTTGTTGCAGCAATTGCCCCCAGAACTGTAGCAATTGGCACAGGAATCGCTGGAACAACGGTATGAAGGGTTTTCCCTGACAAAATAATGTTAGAAATAAAAAAACCTAAATAGATGAGTGTTGTAAACAGTACAACTAGCAATGCCCCATAACGCCCAAACTGTGCGCGGCTCTGAATCATTTGAGGAATGCCGACCTGTGGTCCTTGTGCAGAAGTCAAAGCTAGAATTGCTGCGCCAAAAAAATGTCCGCAGCAGATCGCAAGCAATGCACTTACAATATTGAGGTTAAACGTTAAAACTGACATTGCTCCCGTAATTACGGCAAGCGGTGCAATATTGGTACAAAACCATAATGTGAATAGATCGCGAACTTTCCCATTACGTTCAGAGGGAGCAACATAATCAATAGAATGGCTTTCGATTGCGAAAGCATTATTGCTATTTTCGTTTTGGCTCATATCCTTAATCTCTCTTTGAGGAATTCATTTCCTCAACATCAAAAAATCTGCTCAGCCAAAGTCATTTCAATATGACTTGGCTTCATCTTTTTATTTCCTTTTACAAACCGATCATTGATCTGTTTGTGTTGTTTTAGCCAAGAAAAAGGTAAAGCCCGTCCGATTGATACTATTATTGAGCATCAATACATCTAGTTTTACTTTTTAACTATTTAAAGGCTTTAGTTGATTGTTAAATTTGACTGATTCATTTTTTCATCCTTGAAATTAAAATCCCGATATAGTTTCTGACCCAAGTCATGACTTATCTCATGACGAATGGATCATCAATTGGCTCATCTGAGGTACGTAACCAAACTGTTTTAGTGGTGGTGTAATCTAAAACAGCATTTGCGCCGCCTTCTCGACCATGCCCCGAAAGCCCATGTCCACCAAAAGGTGCGAGTGGAGAAACAGCGCGGTAGGTATTTAGCCAAACAATTCCCGAACCAATCACTTTAGTCATACGATGAGCACGACTTAAATTGGTGGTAAAGACTCCTGCTGCCAGTCCGTAAGGCGTACTATTGGCTTTTTGCACGGCTTCCGCTTCATCTTTGAAACTATCTACTGATAAAACCGGACCAAATAGTTCAGTTGTAATGCAATCTGCTTGAGGTGCATCAGTACAATCTAAAATGGTCGGTGGATAGTAATAACCTGCTCGCTCAAGGCTTTTACCACCGGTAAGAAGTTTTGCACCTTGCTGGATTGAGCTTGCAACGACTTGCTCAATTTTTTGGCGTTGGCGTAAGGTACAAAGTGGTCCAAACTCAGTTGCCATCTCATGAGGTAAACCAATTTTTATGGTTTGTACACGCTCAACCAAACGCTGAACAAATTCATCTTTAATGCTTTCTTCAACCAGTAAACGAGAACCTGCTACACAACTCTGCCCAGTGGCAGCAAAAATAGCAGCGACCTGAGCATTTACAGCACTTTGAATATCTGCATCAGCAAATACAATAAATGGAGATTTACCACCTAATTCGAGTGAGACTTTGGCAAGATTTTCAGCCGAGTTACGTACAATGTGCCGCGCAGTTTCTGGACCACCCGTAAACGCAACATGGGCAACAGCAGGATGACTACTCAGCACGGCGCCACATTCAGGTCCGAAACCTGTAATCACATTGACCACTCCAGCCGGAAAACCAGCCTCATGTACTAATTTAGCAAAAGCTAATAATGGCCCAGGGCCATCTTCAGATGCTTTTAGCACGACTGTACAACCTGCCGCTAAAGCTGGACCAACCTTCACTGCCGATAGAAATAACTGACTGTTCCAAGGGACAATTGCAGCAACCACGCCTACTGGTTCACGAACAATCCATGCTTGCATATCCGCTTTATCAATCGGTAGAAAACTACCCTCTAATTTGTCGGCAATACCTGCATAGTATCGATAATATTCAGCAACATAGGCAATCTGGCTAGAGGTTTCACGAATAATTTTGCCTGTATCACTGGTTTCAATTTGAGCAAGCTGCGGTGCAGCTTTTTCAATTAAATCAGCTAACTTATAAAGTAATTTACCCCGCTGTGAAGCAGTTAAACCTGCCCAATCAGGTGCTTTTAACGCGTGAGATGCTGCCTCAACCGCTCGATTCACTTCATCGGTTCGAGCTTCCGGCATGTTTGCCCAGACCTCACCCGTTGCAGGATTAATACTTTCAAAAGTTGCTGCACCAGATTCAAACTGACCATTAATATAAAGCTGAAAGTCTGCTGTCATGATATTGGCCTCTATGCAAATGCCGGCATAACTTCATTGATCATACGTTCCAATGATGCTTTTTTACGTTCAAAGCTCATGCCCGTATCAATCCAGAAAGAATATTCGTTGTAGCCCATTGCTTCATAAGCTTTTAAGCGTTCAATGACTTCTTGAGCTTGTCCAATCACGTTATTTTTGCGCATCGCTTCTGGTGTATAAAAAGGATGTGCAGCCATTTCCTCTTTTGTGATAGGCGCAATTAAACCTTGAGTAATTTCACGCTCATTTTTAAACCAAGCACCAAAGTAGTTATAGAATGCATTGATTTCATCTGCTGCCAGTTGTGCATCTTCTTCACTGTCTGCAACATAAGTATGGCGCAGCAACATAATTTCAGGGCGCTGAATTTCATTGAACTTTTCACAAGCTGCATTGAAATGCCCCATAAGCTTTTCAACTTCTTCATCACCAAAATGCAAAGGCGTTACCTGTACATTACAGCCATTTTGCACAGCAAATTCATGGCTATTTGGATCACGGGCTGCAACCCAAATTGGTGGGTGCGGTTGTTGAAGCGGTTGAGGTGCTGAAGTCGTTTTTGGAAACTGCCAAAATTCACCATTATGCTCATAATCCCCTTTCCAAAGGTTTTTAATTGCGGGAATCATTTCACGTAAACGCTGACCAGCACTCCATGCATCCATGCCTGGAACCATGCGCTCATATTCAAACGAATAGGCACCGCGAGCAATACCAATATCTAAACGACCATTGGTAATAATGTCGGTCATTGCAGCTTCACCTGCAAGTTTAATCGGATGCCAAAATGGTGCTACCACCGTGCCAGTACCTAGACGAACATTTTGAGTTTTATTCGCTAAATCGACCAGATTTAAAAATGGGTTTGGTGCAATGGTAAAGTTCATGGCATGGTGTTCGCCTGTCCAAACCGCATGCATACCGCCACGGTCTGCAATCTGGCAAAGCTCAATCATTTCATCATAGAGTTGTTTCTGGGTTTGCTGATCAGAAACACGTTCCATATGCACAAATAATGAAAAACGCATGATTAAACTTCCTCTTTAACGATTTGACGAACTGTACCTGTTGTCTGATTTCCGTAATAAACACCATAAGTTTTTAAATGGTTTTCTTTACGATAGCGCATCAACATACTTTCTAGAGCGCTGTCTACAAACTCAAGTTTTTCTAGGTCATTTAAATCGACAAACTGACCTTTAGTTGCTTGAGCTACGGGTGTATTACATAAAAATGAAATATATTGCTGCTGGTTTTCAACGTTTTCATATACAGAGTAAATGAAGTTAGCAGAAGCATCTGGCTGATATTGTGCAAAGATTTTCTCAAGCGCTTTATCTGCACCGTCTTTATCAACCATTACATTTGGAATAGTCCATTTATGATCGGCAGTTTCTTCAAGTAAAATGGTATTTTCATGGCCAATAATTGCGCTCATCACGACTTTCGGACCAGAAATGACCTCGGCAGAAAGTTTGGCTGGTGTAAAATATCCACCACGATAATAGCCAAGACCTGCAAAACCGGTTGAAGCAAAATCTTCAACTTTACCAATTAAAATTGCATGGTCCCCTGCATCAACAACTTGATAGGTTGTACAGTCGAACCATGCACTGACATGATCGATAAGCGGATTTTGGCAAGCACTTTTTGACCATGAAAGATTTGCAAAACGGTCTTCGCTTGGACGAGCAAACGTATTAGAAACATCTTTTTGCTCTTCTGCCAAAATATTGATCGCAAAATGAGGTGTGTTTGCAAAGTTATGATAATTGCTTGATGTCTTTGCAATACTTACAAGAAGTAAAGCTGGGTCCAAAGACACCGAAGCAAAAGAGTTCGCTGTAAAGCCAAGTGGCGTTCCATCTTCTTTACAGGTTGTGACCACCGTAACGCCCGTCATAAATGATCCGAAAGCATCACGTAGTTCACGTATTTTATTAATAGTATCCATTTCACTCATTGTTATATTCCTTCAGCAATGTGTGGCAAATTAAACGCTGGTTTCCAACCACGTTTGCATTGCATTATTCACTTTGTCAGGTGCAGTTAAGTTCACCATGTGACGTTCATTTTCAATGACAATTGCAGTGCCATGTTTTGCCTGATTCGCCATTTGCTGTGCCATTTCTGCTGTTGAATTCGGATCATCCGTTCCGGTCAACACCAAAGCAGGACACGTTATCTTTGACCAATCATCTGCATAGGTTTCATCACCTTGCGCAAACGCAGAATATGCAGTTGTATAACCAGACAAGTCGACATTTTCCAACCATGATTTCACTTTGGCTGCTGCTATACGCTCTACTTCGCTTTCACCAAACCAGCGCTGTAGCGGAGTCTCAACATCAATACGGCCTGTTTTTAACTCTTCAGCTCTTTGGATTACAGCATTACGTGCCTGTGCTGTACGTTTATATACACCATTGAGTACAGCCATCCGTTTAACTAAATCAGGACGGGTAACACTGACTCCTGTCGTAATGAGAGATCCCATTGAATGTCCAGCTAAATTTACAGGACCTAGATTTAAGGCTGTAATAAATTCGATGGTCCATTCAACAAAATCTTGTAATTTTGCTTCTGCCGGTAATTTGGTACTTTGCCCATGTCCCGGCATATCCAATGAAATTACATGATAATGTTTAGAAAAATATTCAATTTGTGGATACCATGCCGCAGCTTGCATCCCCACTCCATGGATCAGAACCAGAGGCTCTCCTTCGCCTTGCTCAAAATAGTGAGCAATACGGTTATTTGACAGCTGCAGGGTTTTTGACATCATGGCCTAACTCTTCCAAATCTTTATAACGATCACCAATACGATGATGTGGTCGACCACCTGTTGCTGCACCAATCACAACAACAAGTTCATCGGCAGCAGGTGCATCTGGAATTGCAAATTGCAGTGTTAAGTAATGAGAACGGCGGCCCTCATCATTTTTATCCATCATTGGAATTAAAATCGGTGCATTTGCTGGGCCACGCGTATTATTAAATGCCAAATAAGATTTCGCACCGACTGCACTACGGTAAGTATTACCAAAATGTAAGGTGTGGATTAAAGCTGATGCATGTTCAAGTTCACCGTTTAAGCCAACCACCGCACTTTTACCAAAAGCTTCAACTGCTTCACCAGAACCGATTTCATCAAGAATAAGTTTGGTTAAATGTTCGCTTAAGATGGGTGCAATACGGCGAATTTCTGGTGCTAGGTCTTCTACATAGCCTTGGCCTGCCCACGGATTTTTAATGACCGCTGCGGCTGCCACCATTTTTAAAGGCTTTGCTGCTTCTTTGCCACCATCAACATAAGTTGTTTCTACATGAAGCACTGTTTTACGTATGAGTTCCATTGCTCTTCCTTGCAAGTAAATTATCTTGTCATTCGTATTATGGTATACCATAATACATACTGAAAAAAAAGCAAGAGTTTGCTATGCTAATTTTTATTGAAAAACATGTAATGAAACTCAACATGTTAAAAAACAGGAAAATTTAATTATTTATGAATCTTAAAATTGAAAACCCGCCCGTAACTTTACGTGAGCTGTGTTTAGATAAAGTACGTAATGCTATTATTACCGGCTATTTCCCATCAGGAAAAAGACTGGTTGAAAGAACGTTATGTGAAGAGCTCGGAGTGAGCCGTTCTGTGGTTCGTGAAGTGATACGTTATTTAGAGGCAGAAGGTTTAGTTGAGATTTTGCCCAATAAAGGCCCTATCGTCTCTCTACTTAACTGGGAAATTGCTTCGCAGATTTATGAAATTCGTCTTTTATTAGAGCAAAGTGCTGTAGTGGACTGCACCAAAAACCTAGATGAAGAAACTGCTGAAAAATTAAAACTTCTATTAGAAGATCTTAAAGCTGCTTTTGCTGCCGATGACATCAATCTTATTATTGCGACTTCAACCCAGCTTTATCAAACCATCTTCACAACCGCAAAACACCATATTGCATGGGAAGTTGTCCAACGCTTAAATGGTCGAATTAGTCGTCTTCGTGCCATGACCATGAAATCGACAAAACGTGAAATCTCAGGTTATCAACGCATCAAAAATATGTGTGAAGCAATTTATCTTCATAAAGACCCTGAAATGGCAAAACAAGCCGTTGCTGAGCATGTTACCGAAGCTGCTGCCATTGCTAAAAATATTTTAGAGACCTGAGATAACACAATTTAGAAAAATTTAGATAGTTTTAGCTTAAAAATATAGGGAAATACGATATGTCTGCATACTGGATTGCTCATGTCACTATTCATGATATGGAACAATACAAACAATATATAGCAACAGCTCCACAAGCTTTTCAAAAGTATGGAGCTAAATTTCTTGCCCGTGGCGGAGCTTCAGAAGTCTTAGAAGGAAAAGCATTTGAACGCCATGTGGTGATTGAGTTTCCAGATATGGAAACTGCACGTGAATGCTATTTTTCACCTGAATATCAACTTGCCAAAAGTAAACGCGAAGGCTGTTGCGATGTGATGGTTAGCTTTGTTGAAGGTATCTAAATTACTGAATGGATTTCTTAACAGAGAAGTCCATTTTATTTTAAGTCGTTATATCAGCTAGCTCATTTATATGTCTTAAATGAACCCCACCAAAAAACACTCCAGCACCTTTTCCCGATCATCTGCCCCATCTGAACTTAAAAGCTGAATGATTCCACCTTCAATCATATATAAAAATAACTTTGCATCCTGAAAAGTCGCATTGGTTTTAAGTGCTCTAAGCTGGCTATAGATTTCATTGATCAGCCATGTTCTATATTTAATCGCAACTTGATAGGCTTTTGGATAAGTCAGTTTTGTTTCAAAAATGGCTTTAAATAATAGGTAGTACAACCCTTCTAAGTCTGTATGTAAAAGATAAAGTTCCTTGAGTTTATCCGTAGTGCTTGTATGGCTGGTGTACTCAGCAATTGAAACCACTTTTTCTTTTAAACGTTCTTTTTGCACAATCAAACAGATTTCAATAAACCGCTCCTTTGAGTGAAAGTAGTTATAAAAAGTCGCTTTGGTAACTTCACACTCTTTGATGATTCTATCTACCCCAACGGTATGAAAGCCACGATGGTGAAATAAATCAATCGACTTGTTGATGACTTGTATGGCACGGGAAGAAAGCACTAAATTTGGCATAGGTTTACCGTTATAAATTCTTGTTGTTTCTAAATGAGATAAAAAACCTGTGCCCCGTTTGGGAGAAAAAAAGGCACAGCAAAGCCTATAAAGACTGTGCTTGGCACATCTCAAGTTTTGTTGTTGCTAAGTTTTAAGTAAAAAAGACTTTAAGCCTGAAAACCTTAGGGCATTCAAGCTGCTTTATTTTTTAAGCTGTGTCGTTATAGCTTTTGGCATCGAGAGCCAAGAAATAATGGATGTGCAAAGCCAACTCCTTTTTATTGGGAGTTCTGCCAGACATTAGAATTATGGTGGCAGAACGGAAGAGGGTTCGCGGACTGGGTAAGACTCCAGCACACCCGAAGGTGTCCCACTCCCGTCCTACCGCAACGGGAGGAGACGAGGAGTTTACACATAAGAGTATCCCTCAGAAAGGAATAAATCTGATGTGTTCTTACAAGCGGTCCGCGACGACCGTCTGGCAATGTAGGCCAGCAGGCAAAGGATAGTGCCCTGTCCTATTGCAGTCAAGCACGCAAAATGACATTTGCTTTAAATTAAATCGTTAAAAAAGTAAGGCTAAATAATGAGTGGGTTATTGTTAAGTGGGGGGATAAAAAACAGCCTTGGGAGGCTGTTTTATTTGAGCTAAAAATTATTTTGTATAAACCATACTATATTGATTTTAGGAAAGCTATGTAGTTAATAGCTATTTAATTAATAGATACTGTCAACTTTACTGTATTCAACTACTTTCATTTCATACCCATAATGTGTTCTATTTTTAAGATTAATCAAAACAAATCGGGTATCTATTGCTTCTAGTAGTCTCCAATCAGACTGATCATTTGGATATGACGTTTGCAAATCAAACAATACTACTGGAAGTGTCTTATTATTAATCGCATTATTTGCATCATTCATACCACTCCCAAACATACAACCAAAAGCAATAATCGTTAAAAATAATACCAGGGGCGAGCTAAAGTGTTGCTCTATCTGACCTCCAAATATAGAACTGTGTACATAAGCATAATAAAACACACCGAAATAAAGAGGAATTAACTTAGTTGCTAAGGTAATTGATGTATCTATCCCTATCAAGAATATGGATATTATTACAAATAGTATGGAAAAAATGAGTGAATATATATGCCCTAGCCAAACACAAAAAGATAAATAAATTAAAGAAAGTACGCTCCCAAAAGCGAACAACAAAGTAGTAGTTAAAATCGAGTAAAATAAACTATAAGCAGATATAGAGGGTAATATCCATAAAGCATCAAATGTAGAAAAATAACCAAACTTATAAGTTCCAGCTAAAGCTATAAGTACCAATGGCATGGCAGCATAAAGCTCAAAAATTTTCTTTAATGAGAAAGAGTTATACAAAAGAATCCCCCAACTTAAAAATATAAGATTTACATACATCTAAAGAAGACACCAATTTAAGATGTCTTTTATTTAATAAAAAAATTTAAAAGAAATTTTCAGGATATAAAAATGATGGTATATGTCGTCTAATTAACTGTGCTTGACCGTGATAACCTCTCATCTCTAACTCCAATAAAAATACTGGCCAAGGTGGGATATTACTACGATATATATCAATAGAAGATGTAGACATTCCTCCACCTTGTGATCTAGATAATCCCCCGTACTGTGATGTAGATAATCCACCATATTGAGAGGTAGATAGCCCTCCATATTGAGAGGTAGATAGCCCTCCATATTGGGAAGTAGCTAGACCCCCATATTGCGAGGTGGACCTCCCCCCATATTGCGAGGTAGACAAACCTCCATATTGAGAGGTAGACATGCCGCCATACTGAGAGGTGGACATACCACCATATTGAGAGGTGGATAAGCCACCGTATTGTGAAGTACTCAAATTCCGTGGCCAAGTCCTTAAATTAGGTATTTCAGATCGTGACATAGTTCTAATCCTTAGATATTAAAAATAAAAAATTTATTAAAACATATTACTATGTCTAAACCGTTTATTAAATTTTGTTTAAAAAATACACGACAAATTGTGTCGCTTTAATCCAAATTTACTTTCTATTCCCAAGCCATTTAAAATATGGGGAGAAAATGGTTTATCAGCATAAAGATGCTGAGTCTTTTGAAGATCTATATATACGATTTCAAGCTTTCCATGAGAAGTTAAAAATATTGGCTGAAAATTATGTCCAAAAGAATTTGGCCATATTTAGCCATGGATAGTTTTTACAGCTTTTAATGATGCAAATACAACGGCCTCAACCTCTTTCAAAAGATTTAACGCAGCAATTTAGATACAATCTGGTTTATCAGCCAATTAGAAATACTCAGCTTTTTACTTATTGAACTGATCAATTTCGTATAAGCTATATTTAGCCTTTTATAAAAATGTTAAAGAACAAAATTTATGTGTGAATGTCAAAATGTCGGTGAATTTTTTGTATGCCCTGACAGCTTTTCAAATATTTTCAGCAATAACTATGAAATGAAAAATAGGTTCCCTCACTACATCATTGAAGAGGCTCCATGCGAAGAAACTCGCCCAAAATTTGATTATGGTGAGTTTTATTATGTCTGCACTGAGTGTCAGCAAGCATGGTATTTTGAATGCTATCCAGATACACCAACAGCGCCTATTTTTGGAATTAAATTTTTAGATGTGAACCAAACGTTAAGCCAAAATCAAATAAACAGTATTAAACAATTCTTAGTTGTTTTAACGCATGAAGGCTTTTCAGAAAACAAGTGCATCCATAAAGGCTGTACGGACTACTCACTTAACGGAATTAAAGTATGCCTTAACCATTTTGGCTATAAATTTAGTACCTGTTAAGTTTTACTCTGAATCTACCCACCAATAACTACATGTTACGACGCGAGTCTGTATAAACATCGCTGTGCAAGCTCAATTCAGGCTCACCCTGCTTAATGTTTAAAATAAGATGGGGCAACCTCCTCCCCATCTCACTTTTTTAGCACTCAATTGCGTTAACGGCGAGTCCACCTTTTGAGGTTTCTTTGTATTTATATGACATGTCCTTGCCTGTTTCTTTCATGGTCTGAATCACTTTGTCTAAAGACACAAGATGTTCATCGTCGTCATGAAGTGCCATTTGTGCTGCATTAATGGCTTTTACAGCCGCAATTGCATTTCGTTCAATACAAGGTACCTGAACCAGCCCACCAATCGGGTCACACGTTAAGCCCAAATTATGTTCAAGGCCAATTTCTGCCGCATGTTCCACTTGTTCAGGTGATGCACCTAAAATTTCAGCTAACCCTGCCGAAGCCATTGCACATGCTGAGCCGACTTCTCCCTGACATCCAACTTCAGCCCCCGAAATAGACGCATTGAGCTTACATAAAATGCCGACTGCTGCCGCACTTAGAAAAAAGCGAACGACTTTATCTTCGGAAAAGTCTTTAGAAAAAGTCACGTAATAATATAAAACTGCCGGAATAATCCCTGCCGCACCATTTGTCGGCGCAGTTACTACTCGACCACCAGCAGCGTTTTCTTCATTTACCGCTAACGCAAATAAATTAACCCATTCCATGGCATGAAACGTGGTCACAATCAGGTTAGTATTTTTGTTGTCTAATAACTTTTGATGAATTTTTTTAGCTCGACGTTTTACATTTAAACCGCCTGGTAATATTCCTTCATTGATCAGCCCATTATGAATGCATTGCTGCATCACCTTCCAGATATCCATAATCTTGGCGCGAATCTCACTTTCACTACGCCAACTTTTCTCATTTTCAAGCATTAACTCACTGATCGATAAATGATGCGTTTTACATAAGCTCAAGAGTTCAGCCGCACTATAAAATGGATATGGAACCTTAACTTCATTGGTTTCAGTTTGGGTGTGTATTAATTGTCTTTGGCTAACAATAAAACCGCCACCAACTGAATAGTAAGTTTCGGCATCTAAAATTTCTTCAGCTTCGTTATACGCAATTAGTTCCATTGCATTGGGGTGATAAGGCAAAGATTCATCTAAAAAAAGCACATCAGACTTATAGTCAAAAGAAATACTCTGTTGCTGATTGAGCTTAATTATTTTATTTTCAAGCACATCTTCAATGAAGCTCGTACTTGATTGGGTATCAATATGTTCAGGATCAAAACCCATTAATCCTAAAAGAATAGCTTTGTCTGTTGCATGACCGACACCAGTGGCTGCAAGTGAACCATATAACTTAACCTGAATTCTAACCGTCTTTTGTAGATCATCTTGCTTCAATAAATCATCCACAAAACTGTATGCCGCACGCATTGGTCCAACTGTATGGGAGCTAGATGGGCCGATGCCAATTTTAAAAAGATCAAATACACTAATAAACACGGGATCCTACCTTCAATTCATTATTATTCGTATGTTCGTCGTTATTGTGTCCTTTCGGATGACATTAAAATTATCATTAAGTCTGGGATAAATCACGAATAACTACGGGTAGTCGCACAAAAAGACAACGGTTGAACAATCAACATCGGTTGGTTTAATCAAAATCATGAATTGTGGAGCTTTTATCGCTTAATGGGTATTGTAGAACGAGTCTTTAAATAAGCGCGCCAATTTGTATAAATAAAAAACCACAAATATTAGCCATTAGTCGCACCTCACTATTTTTATTCATTTTTGCTGGTAAAGTATTTTACATGGTTTGATACAACCTACTTAACTCAGATGCATAATTCACCTGTTACCGCATCTGATGTTTTTTAGCCTCTAGTCCGCTAGGGGCTTTTTTTATTACTGATATAAAGCCTGATATATTAAATTTATAGAAATAATGAAAGAGAAGAAAAATGAATCACGCTTTACAGCAACTGCCCCAACAAAAAGAATATCCCGTCATTCATTCTTTTAAAAATTAAAGTCGTAAAAAAGCCCGCATTTCAGCAGGCTTTGATTTCAATTTGAACTGGCAAATTTAAATTAAAAAATTAGCCACATGTTGCATTGGTAATTTTTTTAGAAGCTGGATCAATGGTCACTGTAACTCGGTTTGTACGATAATCCATAGTCATTGGTTGACCCGGAGCAACTTTACGCACAATTTCTGATTGAGTTTTTTGCTTAATTTGATCATCAGTAAGGCCAGATTGCCCCACTAATTTTTGAGCTTCTTCTGCTACGCAGTTCGCTTGATTGTCACGGAATAATTTCCATTCTTCTACGACTTGGCCATTTGGTAAATGACAGTAGCCCACCTGACCATTTGCTTCATTTCTAATTTCTAATTTCCCACCTTTTTCAACACAATATTGACTAGCTGGATTTGGTGAACCAATTTTTGGTGGAGTTAGATCTTTATGTTGTACAGACGAGCAAGCCGTTAACGAAACAAGTGCCAAGCCAAGAAAGAGAATTTTTTTCATAATTTTTTGCTTCTTAGTAAAAAAGCTAAAGATATCAAAAAATTTCATATTTCATATCACTTCTTTACAATAAAAAACTTACTTGAATGTTCAAGCAAAATAAATTTAATGTATTGGAAATTAAGATATTCCCAATTAAAAGTCATTTTTTAAATATTCTATTCAGGTCTTTCTAAAATTCGGGGGCCCGATCCGTCTTGTCCTAAAATATCTTCAGGATTTCTTAAGGGGCATTGCTCTAATGATAAACAGCCACAACCAATACACCAGTCCATTTCATCTCTTAAGCGAGTTAATTTTTGAATTCGATCATCCAGACTTTCTCGCCAATGACTCGATAGATCTTTCCATTGCTTAGCGGTTAATTTGCTACCTATCGGATACTGACTTAAAGCTTCTTTAATTTCATTTAAAGGAATACCGACCCTTTGAGCAACTTTAATAATCGCAATATATCTTAAAATAATTAAAGGATACCGACGTTGATTACCATTTGTTCTTATACTTTTTATAAGCCCTTTCGCTTCATAAAAATGTAGGGTTGAAACAGGAACTCCACTCCTTTTTGCAACGTCACCCACGGTCAAAACTCGACTAGGGTCAGCTTTTTTATTTCCATTCATCATGATTGACCTCAACTTTACTTGAGGTTTATAAGAGCACACTTTTATTTTGTCAAATAAATCACAGAGATTCTCTTATAGACTGTGAACCACTTTCCTAAAGTTATAGGTCTTATCTATAAAAGCTGATAACAAAAATGGATGTGATGATTAACTCAGTTCAATCTATAAAATAGTTTGCTGTCAGTTAAATTTAAGAAATTAGTTTTGTAGAGTACACGGACACCCACAAATCCAAAACATGTTGTAAACAAAAGGCATTGGGGCACCTAATGGATAGACTTTTATCTGCTCGATCTTATACGTTTTTTTACGTGACTCAATGTGTAATATATTATCGTAACGGGCAACCACAACTCCCTTTTTATATAATTTTTTCCTTTCATTCTTTGCGTCAAATTTATATACCAAAAAGTAAACTTTTTCTCCTACACCAATCTTTGAATGATTAACCATAATGTAACCATTACAATACTTACATTGCCAATCTTCCATATCTCAAATTATCACACGCTTAAATTAAAAAAACACACTGAATTTTATAGTATAAATTTATTAAAGATATAAATCTAAAGAAATATTTTAATTGAAAAAATAAGGTTTATTTGTGATACATATCACAATAAAAAACCCTAAAAATTTCAAATTATATTTAGATACATCAATTACTTATCAAAAATGTTTAAGGTTTATTATTTTTGAATATATAAAACCCATCCATAATTTATTTAATTATATAGTATATTTAGCAATAACTTTAAATTTAATTATAAATCTAGTATCAATATATAACATGACATTTATTTACATTCAATTTAACCTTAAATATAACAATAGATTTTCCTTAAAATATTAAATTAATTTCACAGTAAAATTGAAAATAATTCATTTCACATTATACAAATATTAAATATATAATTAATGGCATTACAATTTAATTTTTTTATTATGTCAACTCAACGTTTAAAATTAGAACTCCCTTCTGGACACGATCAATTATTACTTCACTCTTGTTGCGCTCCTTGTTCAGGAGAAGTTATGGAAGCATTAATCGACTCAGAAATTAAATTTTCAATATTTTTTTATAATCCTAATATTCATCCAGTAAAAGAATATCTAATCCGTAAAGAAGAAAATATTCGTTTTGCAGAAAAGCATAATATTCCATTTATCGATGCAGATTATGACACTGACAATTGGTTTGCTCGAGCAAAAGGGATGGAAGATGAACCCGAACGCGGTATTCGTTGTACCATGTGTTTCGATATGAGATTTGAACGAACTGCCCTTTACGCACATGAACACGGCTTTAGTCTCATCAGTAGTTCGTTAGGAATTTCTCGTTGGAAAAATATGGCGCAAATCAATGACTGCGGAATTCGCTCTGCTGCTCACTATCCTGAAATTCAGTACTGGGACTATAACTGGCGTAAAAATGGTGGCTCAAGCCGCATGATTGAAATCAGTAAACGAGAAGAGTTTTATCAGCAAGAATATTGTGGCTGTGTATATTCTTTACGAGATACTAACCGCTGGCGTATGGGTAATGGGCGTGATCGTATTAAACTAGGCGTTAAGTTTTACAGTAATGCGATGGAAGAAGATTAATTTTTACTTCTATTAAAAAATTAATTAATTTGTTCTGAGCTATATTTATTTTTTATAAAAAAAGAGCCACATCTGGAGAATGTGGCTAAAAGGTGTACTAAATAAGCTTTGATGTAATTAGATTAATTGTGTTAGCTTAAAATAAAATTAATTTTATAAAAATCTTAATAACATCTCTAGTTTCATATAACCAATTGATCGTCATAAAATTTGCATTTAAGTATTTGAATAACGATTAAATTTATCTACATAACGTAACTTAGGCTATTATTTAGTTTTTAAATATTGTGCAATTTTTTGAATGTTTTCAATAATTTCATTAGGTGTGTGGGCTGCATAGCCAATAAGTACAGCGGCCTTCTTGTTTAGCATCTGACAATATCTTGATAACGGCTGAACAGCCAAGTTTAAAACTGAACACTGGTCAATAAATTCTTGCTCTGTCCACGCACCTTTTAACCAGCATACCGCATGAATACCTGAATCGGTGGGTTGGACGTCGAGTACCTCCGAGAGATGCTCATCAATAGCTTTAATTAATGCTTGTTGGCGCTCATAGCATGCTTTTCTAACTTTACGCACATGCCGAGCATAGTGCCCTTTTTGTATAAATAGCGACAAAGCCACCTGTTCTAAATAAGAACTTCGTACGTCAGTGTAGTATTTAGCAGCACTAAAAGTTTCGATTAATGCTTCAGGCACAACCATAAATCCTAACCGAAACTCAGGAAACATCATTTTAGTAAAAGTACCAGAGTAAATAACTCTTTGTTGCTGATCTAAACCCTGAAGAGCCTGAATGGGATGTGTGCCATAACGAAACTCACTATTATAATCATCTTCAAAAATCCATTTCTCTTGTTGGGATGCCCAATCGAGTAACGAA